>JBFWWA010000673.1:0-2999 GCA_050246455.1 Planctomycetaceae bacterium | reverse complement strand
TCAAACGGTCTGATTCGCAATTGCAGCCGGCATGCCGGCCACGCATAATCGTGCATCGCGAATCCTGTCGCACTGCCCAAGTTTCTTCTCCCGCATATTCGAGGACGACCCATGCTGCGTGGAACGGCTCGTGAAGCGGCGGCCGAGTTCTTCGGAACGTTCCTGCTGGTGCTGTTCGGCACAGCGGTCGTCGCGCAGGTGGTGTTGAGCAAGGAGACCGCCGGCGACTTTTTCTCGATCAACATCGCGTGGGGGCTGGCCGTCACCATGGCGGTCTACGCGACCGGGAGCATCTCCGGCGCGCATCTCAACCCGGCAGTCACGCTCGCGGTCGCGCTTTATCGCGGGTTTCCGTGGGGGAAGGTGTTTCCGTATGTCGTCGCACAGGTTGCGGGCGCGTTCGTCGCGTCCGCCGTCACGTTCGCCGTCTATCACGAAGCGCTCGACGTCTTCGATCCGGCTCGAACAGTGCCGGGACTTGGCGGGAATGCGACGGCCGGGATCTGGGCCACTTACCCGGCCGACTTTCTGAGTTCAGTCCCCGGAGGGCTCGTCGATCAGATCGTCGGCACGGCCCTGCTCGTCGGCGTGATCTTCGCCCTCACCGATCCGAAGAACGCGCCGCCGGGAGCGAATCTGGCACCACTATTGGTCGGGGGCGTTGTCGCGCTCGTCGGAATGACGTTCGGCTTCAATTGCGGCTATGCAATCAACCCGGCGCGCGATTTCGGACCGCGCCTGTTTACCGCCGTTGCGGGCTGGGGATGGGAAACGTTCCAGGTGCGCGATGGCGGATGGTGGTGGGTGCCGGTCGTCGGTCCCCTCATCGGCGGGGTCGTCGGCGGACTGGCCTACAACCTCTTCATCGCGTGGCATCATCCCGACGAGGATTCCGCGCGATAGGAAGTCGTCGCTACTTCTTCTTCGGATCGAAGTCGCGGAGCATTTCCCGGAAGCGCGGACGGATGAACTCTTTCGACTTCGTCCAGTCTTTGTACGCAACACGGCACATCAGCTCGGGCTTGATCCAGATCGCTTCGAGATCGGTCGGAACGAACGGCTTTTTCTGCACGAGCGAACGCATGCGGGCATAGAGCTGTTCGCGCGACTCGGCCGGAACGTCCTTGCCGCGAACAAGACCGACGTAACGGAGCTTGTTATCAACGACCGACGCCACCAGAAGTGAGCTGAAGCCGCCTGCTTCCTTGTCGGGCTGGTAACCGATGATGAGGCAGTCCGCGTGAGGCCATTTCGCGATCTCTTCCTCGGTCTCTTCGCCCGGCGTTCCTTCGCCGACAAAATCGTTCATGGCGCCTTCGAGCGATTCGGCTCCCTTTTCGCCTTCCGTGCGGGCCTTCTTCACGATTTCCTGCACGAGGTTGACGTTGGCCGATTTCTCGAAGCCCCAGTCGTCGAAAATTGTCGAGTACCGGACGCCGCCGACAAGAACTGCAGCGCAGAAAATTCCCCACGCTCCCCATGCGGCGCACCACACGAGCCACGACTTCTTCGGAAGCCGGCTCATTGTCGGCTTCCAGACTTCGAGAGGCTTGAGGACGATGTCGAACGGAGTGATCTTGCCCGATTCCGCAACGCCGGAAATGAACGCGAGGCAGTGCGCGGTGATCACCGCAATCGTTCCGACGAGAAGATGGGTGATCGTCCAGAGGTATCGTTCGAATCCGCGCGGCGACATCAGGAGCGTCGCGCCAATGTTGAGGACGAAGATGGCGACGATGCCGCCGACCAGTGTCCAGACCCACGCGGGAATGACTTTGACAAAGCTGACCGCGTCGGCCGGTTCATCCTGCCGGGGACCGGTGTCGATACAGGTTCCGAACGCCGGATAGTAGCCACAGCGCGGACACCACGACGTCATTCCCCACGATTCGGTCGAGCCGCACTTGGGGCACAACGTTCCGACCGCAGTGCCGGCGGATGCGGCAGCAGCGAGACCGGCGGTGGTCGCCAAAGGCCCCGCGACTTTCGAGCGGAGATTGTCGAGCGAGCGATTGAGGGCAGCGGGATCTGCAGTCATGGTTACGGCCTGAATGCGTTGCGAGTCTTGCTTTCCCTGTTGCGCTGTCCTCGGTCGGAGCAGCGCATCTGGTGCAACATAGCTCACGTTTCTGCAGTGCGCCGTCGTACAGTTCGGCACCCCCCGGCTCAAAAGTGGCATAGAAGGAATAACCACTCCACCCGGCCGGGCCGCTTTCAAGTCTTGAGGGCCGATCGCACGCGATTCAGGGAACGCCCACGTGCCGGCGAGTCGGCACTGCAGTTCGGGCTGCGGGCATCACCTCCAGAACAGCGGCCCTTACAGAGCGGATGACGCAGACAGCGTCCTCACTTTCACGCAGGCATTGCCGAATCGCCGGAGTTCGTTCAATGGTTGCGGGAAACGGAAGCAGTTCTGCGCCAAAGGTTGCATGCAGCCTTTAGGGAAAGCCCTGAAGTACAACGCTCGGGCGGCACGTTCGACGTTGTGACGGAATTCGAAGTCGTTCTCAAGAATCCGGGGCACGGCGACCACCCTTCGGGCGGTCACTCTTTGCCCCGGCCACGCGACGCCTATGAAATTCGAAGTGACCTCGTCGCGTCATTCTCTCCCCTCTCCCCGTCGGGAGCTTTGCCCAACACCGTTGCATTCTCTCCCCTCTCCCCGTCGGGGGAGAGGGTCAGGGTGAGGGGGCTGTGACAAAAGCGCCTCCTTGTGGGATTCGTTCGCGATCGAGTGCGCGTGGCGATCGGCTCGGACGTTGGCCGCGTCGTTGCACTCGACCGATCACAGAGCGACTTCGTCGCGACCCTCTCCGCCTCGCCTGAGCTCGTCGCAGGCCGCAAGGGGCGAGAGTGAGTTTGTCCGGGTGCACGCTGTCGGCGTGTTCGCGGAATCGATTTCGAGTTGTGAAAGATCGCCGGTCCATGTGATTGCAGAACTGGAATTCGCAATCGCACTCACCGCGATTCCATCATGCGCGCAATTCGAAATCGGTCAA
>JBFWWA010000672.1:0-3001 GCA_050246455.1 Planctomycetaceae bacterium | reverse complement strand
GGTCGAGACGACGTCCGCCGTCTGGCTTGGCCTCACGCTCGGCTGTGCCGTCTGCCACGATCACAAGTTCGATCCGGTCACGCAGAAGGAGTTCTATCAGCTCTTCGCGTATTTCAACTCGCTGACCGAGCAGCCGCTCGACCGCAACATTCTGCTCCCCCCTCCGACCGTGAAGGTTGCGACGCCGGAGCAGCAGAAGCAACTCGCAGAGCTTCAGGCAAAAGTTTCCACCGCAGAGAAAGCGGTTCAGGATGCGCTTACAAAAGTGACTTACACCGATCCTCGCGAACAGGCGACCGGTGCAGCGGGGACCGCGACATTCGCCGCTGGCGAATCGCTCTTGAGCTGGGAAGAAGCGCAGATTGCGGCCGAAAAGCCGGCGCTGCCGAAACCGGTCGTCGAAGCGGTTCGCGTGAAGAGGAAGAATCGAACTCCCGAACAGACGAAGACCGTTCGCGATTACTACCTCGCGCACGTCTACTCCGGTTCGCGCGCAACGTTCGACCCGCTCCACAAGCAGCTTGATGAATCGCGGAAGGCGTTCACCGAACTCGATAATTCAATCCCCTCCAGCATGATCATGCAGGACGCAACTGAGCGTCGGCAGGCGCACGTCCTCATTCGCGGCGCCTACGATCATCCCGGAGAAAAAGTGGAACCGGGCATTCCCGCCTCTCTCGGCTCGCTGCCGAACGATGCGCCGCCGAACCGTCTCGCGCTCGGCCGCTGGCTCGTCGATCCCACCAATCCGCTGACCGCCCGCGTCACAGTCAATCGATTCTGGCAGCAGTACTTCGGCAATGGCCTGGTGAAGACATCTGAAGACTTCGGTTCGCAGGGAGAATGGCCTTCGCATCCCGCTCTTCTCGACTGGCTGGCCATCGAATTCATTGAAAGCGGATGGAACGTCAAGCAGATGCAGAAGTTGATTGTGATGTCGGGGACGTACCGTCAGTCGTCTCGCGTCACGCCCGAAATGATGTCGACCGATCCCGAGAACCGGCTTCTCGCCCGCGCCCCGCGCTTCCGCATGGATGCCGAGATGGTCCGCGACACCGCGCTCGCGACGAGTGGTTCACTTGTTCCGAAAGTCGGCGGCCGCAGCGTGAAGCCGTATCAGCCTTCCGGGCTTTGGGAAGCGATCAGCTACACCAGCAGCAACACAGCGAAGTTTCAGAAGGATCCGGGTGAAGGGCTCTATCGTCGCGGACTCTACACCTTCTGGAAGCGGACCTCGCCTCCACCGTCGCTGACAACATTCGACGCACCGTCGCGCGAAGCCTGCACCGTCCGCCGCAGCCGCACCAATACGCCGCTGCAGGCTCTTGTGCTGATGAACGACGAGCAGTACGTCGAAGCTTCCCGAAGATTCGCCAGGCGAATCATGACGGAAGGGGGAGCGACTCCCGATGAACGGGCCACCTTCGCCTTCCGCGTCTCAACATCACGCAAACCGAAGGCGGACGAAGTCGCCGTGCTGATGAATGTCTTCACGAAGCAGCTCGAAGAGTTTCGTGCGAATCGCGAAGCGGCCGAGAAGCTGCTCAAAGTCGGCGATATGCCTCCCGATACGTCCCTCGACGCCGCGGAACTCGCTGCCTGGACGATGGTCGCCAACGTTCTGCTCAATCTCGATGAAACCGTGACCAAAGGATAGCAGGCCATGGACCCTCGACACGAAAACCTGCTGCTCGACAGCCGTCGCTATTTCCTGAGCCGGTCCGCGGCCGGCATTGGAACGGTGGCCCTTGCGTCGCTGCTCAACAACGACGTCCGCGCATCGATTCCGGTCGGCGCCGACAGCGACGCCGGCGTGCTCGCCGCTCCGCACCGCGCGCCGAAGGCCAAACGCGTCATCTATATTTCGATGAACGGCGCGCCGTCGCAGTTCGAAACGTTCGACTACAAGCCGAAGCTGAACGAACTGTTCGACACCGAACTTCCCGCCTCCGTCCGCATGGGGCAGCGGATCACGACAATGACCTCGGGTCAGGCTCGCTTTCCGGTCGCGCCGTCGGTCTTCAAGTTCCGGCAGCACGGGCAATCGGGAGCGTGGATCAGCGAGCTCCTCCCGCACATCGCGAGCTGCGCCGATGACATGGCCATCGTCCGCACCGTGAACACCGAAGCGATCAACCACGACCCGGCCTGCACGTTCGTTTTCTCCGGCGCGCAGCAGCCGGGCCGACCGAGTATGGGTGCCTGGGTCTCGTACGGCCTCGGCAGCGGGAACCGCAACCTGCCGGCATTCGTTGTTCTGCATTCCACCTGGAGCTCGAAGCGCGATGCACAGGCGGTCTTCTCGCGTCTCTGGGGTGCGGGATTCCTGCCGTCGAAACATCAGGGAGTTGCGCTCAGGTCGAGCGGCGACCCCGTCCTTTACCTGTCAAACCCGCCGGGAGTCAGCAGCGAAGCCCGCCGCCGCATGCTCGACGGTCTGGCTGCACTCAACCAGAAGCAGTTCGACGTCGTCGGCGATCCGGAAATCAACACCCGCATTGCGCAGTACGAGATGGCGTACCGGATGCAGACATCGGTGCCGGAACTGACCGACTTCTCCGACGAGCCGAAGCACGTGCTTGACCTGTACGGACCCGACGTGCATACGCCGGGAACGGTCGCCGCGAATTGTCTGCTCGCACGCCGGATGGCGGAGCGGAATGTCCGCTTCGTGCAGATCTTCCAGCGCGGCTGGGACCATCACGGCAACCTGCCGATCGACATGCGGCTGCAGTGTAAAGACATCGATCAGCCGTGCGCGGCCCTCATCAAGGATCTCAAACAGCGCGGCATGCTGGAAGATACCCTCGTCGTCTGGGGTGGCGAGTTCGGCCGGACGGTTTACTGCCAGGGGCCGCTCTCGCGCGAAAACTATGGCCGCGACCATCACCCGCGCTGCTTCAGCATGTGGATGGCCGGCGGCGGCATCAAGGGGGGCGTCGTCTACGGCGAGACCGACGACTTCAGCTACAACATCGTGAAGGACCCGGTGAACGTTCAC
>JBFWWA010000671.1:0-3008 GCA_050246455.1 Planctomycetaceae bacterium | reverse complement strand
CTTCTTCATCGCCCGGCGCTGCCGCGCGACGAGCAAGAGCGGCTCTTCGCCAGACGATTCTCAACGCTGCAAACTTTCTTTACATCGATTGAACGGCTGATGTCCCCTGAACGCATCACATCGGATGAACGGGAGCTCTCGCGGAGAGGATTCTTCGCGCGGATGGGAGCCGGCCTGCAGGGAGCAGCCCTGTTGCATCTTCTGGACGCGGCGGCGCGAGCGGAGCAGACATCGGCCGGATCGTCGCAGGTCGTGGCGAATCTTCGTCCCCGGCTGTCGCACATTCCGGCGGGGGCGAAATCGGTCATTCATCTCTTCATGAATGGCGGCCCGAGCCAGATGGATCTCTTCGATCCGAAGCCGGAACTCGACAAGCACCACGGCGAGCAATACTTCAGCAAGATCGCCGGCGAAGTCGAGAACATCAAGGATGCCGGCGCGCTGATGCGCAGCCCGTTCCAGTTCGCGCAGCATGGGAACTGCGGCATGTGGGTCTCCGATGCCCTGCCCCACCTGACGCGGCACGTCGACGATCTCGCGCTGGTCCGATCGCTGTTCACCACGAACATCACGCACGAGCCGGCGCTCTACCTTGCTCAATCAGGGCATATGCAGACCGGTTATCCTTCGCTCGGCTCGTGGGTCGCGTACGGGTTGGGAAGCGAATGCCGGAATCTCCCGGCGTACGTCGTGCTCGATGATCCGAAGGGACTTCCGGTCAACGGTGTCGAAAACTGGCATGCCGGCTTTCTGCCGCCGATCTACCAGGGCACGCGCTTTCGTTCGACCGGCTCTCCGGTGCTCAATCTGAAACCGGAGACCGAAGATCCGCCGGAGATCTTGAGGCTTCGCCGCGAACTTCTGGGACGGCTCGACCGGATGCATCAGTCGGCGCGCCCCGGTCAGCCGAACCTCGACGCGCGAATTGCCAGTTACGAGCTCGCGGCACGGATGCAGATGTCGGCCACCGACGCGCTCGATTTGTCGCGAGAGACGAACTCGACGCAGGAACTCTACGGCATCGGACGGGAACCGACCGATTCTTACGGCAGGCGCTGCCTGATTGCCCGCAGGCTCGTCGAGCGCGGCGTCCGTTTTGTGCAGCTCTATATCAATGCGCAAATCTGGGACAACCACACCGCGCTTGCCGCCGACATGAAAGCCGCCTGTGAAAGAACCGATCTGCCGATCGCCGGGCTGCTTCAAGACCTCAAGCAACCGGGGCTGCTCGACGAGACGCTTGTGATCTGGGGAGGCGAATTCGGCCGGCTCCCCATCGCCCAGCTTCCCCCGGACAAGAACGAGCGGAACGCCGGCCGCGACCACAACAAGAACGCCGCCTGCTGCTGGCTTGCCGGGGGCGGGGTCAAAGGGGGCGTCACGTACGGCTCAACCGACGAGCTCGGACTCGCCGCCGTCGAGAATCGTGTCAGCGTGCATGACTGGCACGCGACGATTCTGCATCTGCTCGGACTTCGCCACGATCAACTCTTCGTCGATCATAACGGGCTGAAGGAAAAGCTGACCGGAGTGAATGAGGCCCGGATCGTCCGCGAGATACTGGCGTAGCGATCCAGTTGCTCTTTCGAGATTCACTGCGCCTTCCCCTGCTCCGACCGAAAAATGACGACTCCCTGCGGGTAGTGGCAGATCCAGATTTCCTCTTCGGTGATCGCTACGGTCGATGCGATTTCCGCACCCAGGGATTGAATTTTCTCGCGGACGGATTCGGCATCGTCGGCGGGGTCTCGACGGAAGAGGATGCGAATGACGATCGTTCGTTCCTGATAGATCCGGTCGCTGTAGAATGCGCCGTCGACCTCGTACATCGAGAACCCGTCGATCGGAACGGGCTGCGGCACGCCGTCGCGCCGCTCGCCGAGCTTTCGACGGAGATAGTTGTAGAGTTCGGAAAGATGCTCGAGGTTTTTCGGAACGTAGATCTCGACGCATTCCAGCGCGTGAGCGGAGTCGTCCGGAGTTCGTTTCGACGGCATTCTCAGACTCCTTCCGAGGACCTGGGCGACTGTGCGGAAGTCCGACGGCAAGCGACAGGCAATTTACCTTCCTCAACGACGCGCACTATCGTCACCTGCCGGCACTTTGAGAATAACTCATCGCCTGTCGGTTGAAACAGGTTTCCGAAAGATTGGTGGTGCGGCAGTGTTGTGCCTGATGCTGTGCGATTCCGGTGGCACGCCCTGCCAAGGGCGTGGTCTTCGCGCAATCACACCGCGCCCTTCGCAGGCTCAGGGCGTGCCACCCGAGCGGAGTGGATGATGCCTGCGCGGAGCGTCGGTATTGCGGTTAGAATCATACGGACGATTCCCGGATCTGCGAAAGATCGGGGAATCCACGCTTCGACGTGGACTCAAACGGCTCCGGGCCTGCTTCACGAAACATGAACCTTCGTTTTCGAATTGTGCTCGCCGCTGTTCTTGTCGCGCGTGCGGCCTCCGCCCGCGCTGAACCGCCGCGCGAAGCACCGATCGACGACGGCTGGAATCGAGTTTTTGCGCGCTCGGAAGGATGGACCGGGGGCGATGTCGCCGGCACGGTCGACCTTCTGGACGGCCGCACGCTGTGGGTTTTCGGCGATACGTGGTTCGGCAAGGTGAAAGATGGGAAGCACGCCGCCGGTTCGAAGCTGGTCAACAACAGCATCGCCGTCCATCGCCAGACGGAGGCCGGCGCGCCGCCGGCGGTCGACAAGGTTCAGTTCATCGGCGGTAAGAGTCCGGCGAACAGTGTTCCGACGGCCTGGGTTACTCCGGAGAATGCCGCTGCGACGGAGGAATTGCAGCGCACCTGGTACTGGCCGAACGGAGGGGGCGCTGTTGTGCCCCGGAGGGACGGGAGCGGGCAGAGGCTGATCGTGTTCCTCTTTCATGTCGCAAAGCGGAGTGACAGCAAGGGCGTCTGGAACTTCAAAGTCATTGGAAGTGCGATGGCGGTGATTGAGAATGTGGCCGGACCGCCCACGGAATGGCGACCGCGCGTCGTCGCTG
>JBFWWA010000670.1:0-3015 GCA_050246455.1 Planctomycetaceae bacterium | reverse complement strand
CTGCTGCTGCTCACATTGCTGTTCGTTGCGACGTGCTCCGCAATCGCCGCTCCGCAGGACCGTAAAGCTTCGCGCGCCATGACGGCGCTCAAGCATGTCCAGAAAGAGCAGGAAGAGAAGCAGCAGGCGTATTCCACGGCCATCGCGGAAGTCGCGAAGCGCTGCGAGAACAGCGGCTTCGCAGACGAGGCGGCGAAGATCCGCGAGCTCGCCGGGAAGCCCGAGACGCGAATCCTCCGCGTGCAGCCGCTCCCGTCCAGCTCGCAGCCCGACATTTCGGCCAATCTCCCCGACGACGAAAAAGCGTGGCGGACCGAGCTTCGCCGCCTCCGTACGGAGTATGCGAAAGAGATGTATCTCCTTTCGCGGCGTGCGCTCAAAGCCGGGTATCCGAGCTACGCCTGGCAGCTCGTGCACGAAACGGCACGCCAGGATCCCGACCACGCCATTGCGCGGCGGATTCTCGGATTCAAGCGGCAGGGAGACGAATGGCTGACGCCGTTCATCGCGCAGATGCGCCGCCAGAATTTCGTCTGGCATGACCAGTTCGGCTGGCTCAGGAAAGAGCAGGTCAAAGAGTACGAAGCCGGGAAGCGGTACTATCGCCGCTGGATGTCGGTTGAGCAGGAAGCGGAGATCCGGCGCGATTTCAAGAACGCGTGGGAAGTGCGCACGGAACACTACCTCGTGAAGACGAACCACAGCCTCGAACGCGGCGTCGAGATCGCCAAAGCACTCGAGAACTATCACGACTTTTTCATTCAGACGTATGCCGGCTTCTTCAACACGCCCGAGCAGATGCAGAAACTGTTCCAGTCGGCCGCCAATGGACCTTCTGCGGCAAACTTGCGCAATCCGTATGAAGTGCATTACTACCGGACGCGGGACGAGTATGCGAACCGCCTCCGCAGCAAGGTGCCGCAGATCGATATCACGAACGGACTCTATTACACGTCGGACCGCGTCGCGTACTTCTACTTCGATCCGAAGCAGGACAATTCCGACACAATCTATCACGAAGCGACGCACCAGCTCTTCTACGAGAACATCCGGCAGGAGCGAGCGATTGCAGTCAACGACAACTTCTGGATCATCGAGGGGATCGCCTGCTATATGGAGTCGTTCCATGAGCAGGAAGGCCAATGGACACTCGGCGATCCGAAGCACATCCGCATCGATTCCGCGCGCTATCGATTCCTCAATGACGGGTACTATGTACCTCTCTCCCAGTTCGCGGCGATGGGGATGCAGGCGTTTCAGTCGAACCCGAACATTCAGAAGAATTACAGCCAGGCCGCCGGCCTCGCGCATTTCTTCATGCACTACGACGACGGCCGCTACCGCGATGCGCTCGTCGAACACATCTCGCAGCTCTACCGGCCCGACCCGCGCGGCAAGAACCGCGTACAGTCGCTCGAAGAACTGACCGGCACGGCATTCTCCGAGCTCGACCGCGAGTACGGCGAATACATGAAAGAGATGGAAACGTCCGCTCCTGTGTCGCAAGCTCAAAAGCCGAATTGAGCGATCGCTTACGATAGCACCGCAACAGGCTGGCCGGTCGCCGCGGAGCGGTAGCTCGCGAGAATCACCTCGACGGCGTGCGCTCCGACTGCCGCCGGGACATCGCTCTCACGGCCCGCTTCGATGCAATCGAGAAACGCGGATGTGTTGCTCGGTTGGGCCGGCTCGATCGACTTCCACGCTTTCTTCGGCTGCAGCCCCATTGCCGCTTGCGTGCTCGACCAGAACCCCATCGGATCGCCGGCGAACGGCATCGGCGGCATCCACGGCGGCGTATCCGCATATGTTTCCAGTCGGGGCCGAAATGCGTCGATCAGTTCGGTTCCTCTCGTCCCCACCAGTCGGACCTGGTGCACCCCCGAGCTCGGGTGGCTTGCCCATCCCGTCCGACCGCAGGTGATCGTCGCATCGACGCCGTTCTCGAGCCGCAGCGAAACACAGGCGAAGTCCTCGACGCCGTTCTGCTGGTGCTCGGCAAAAAAGTAATTGCTCGTCGTCGCGAACACCTCAGCCACGCGCAGACCGGTCAGCCATTGAAACAGCACAATCGGGTAGAGCCCGACGGTAAACAGCTCACGCTTCGAATCCACTTTCGTAAAGGGCTGGGGCTCGTCGGGCTCGATTCGAGGATGCGTCAGATCGGCCACGCCGGCCGGCCCCTTTGCAAAGAAAAGATCCGCATGCAGGCCGATGAGTGTGCCGAGCCGTCCCGATTCCACAGCCCTCCGCGACCGGGATCCCATCGGCGTCCGGACCATGCTGAACATCTGGCTGAGGACCCCCGCTTCCTCGACGGCAGCGACGAACTCGCGGGCCTCGTCAACCGTCGCGGCGAGCGGCTTGTCGACATACACATGTTTCCCGGCCCGAGCGGCAATCGTTGCGACGCGGCCGATCCGTTCGGACTCGACGCAGACCGAAACGAGATCGACATCCTCCCGGCGCAACGCCTCCTCCATGTCCGGCAGATGCGGACAGCCGAGAGCGGTTGCGAGCGCTTGATTCAACTGCCGCCGCCGCTCCGGCACATCGGCTTCATCGACGAGTCCGACGATCCGGCAGCGCGGATCCGCCGCGAACGATCGCGCGTAGTTCTCCTGATGCGTCTCCCCGCCGCCGATCAGCAGCAGTCCGAAAGGGGGCTTCGCGGACAACGGTCGCTCCTGAGGAAATCGTGCGTGTCAGAGTCCGTGCAGGTACGGCAGCAGCATTTTCGCAAATGTCAGAACCAGGAAAAAGCCGCACATATCGGTGCAGGTCGTCAGAATCGGAGAGGAAGCGAGCGCGGGATCGAATCGAAACGCGCGCAGCACGAGCGGAATGGTCCCGCCGGCGCAGCAGGCGAAGGTCGTGTTGACCGCCAGCGCCGCGCCGACCACCAGCCCGAGTGCAGGGCTTCCTTTCCAGAAGATTCCCATGACCGCAAGAACCAGGCCGAGGACGACCCCGTTGATCAAGCCGAGCAGCGCTTCCTTTCGCAGCACCGGCCAG
>JBFWWA010000669.1:0-3017 GCA_050246455.1 Planctomycetaceae bacterium | reverse complement strand
CCAGCGCGAGGTTTGCGAGGTTCATAAGCGGCGCAACCGAGCGTGTGGGAGTGCGGAACGAATCCGGCAGCTCACACGCGGGAACGCCCGAATAGCACAGCGGCGCGAAACAGCCGGTCATCGATGTGAGACATGCCAGCCCCATCAATCCGCCGGCGAGACGCTGCACACCAAATCGTCGCAAACCCGAGGTCCAGCTTTCCATAGCAGGTTTCTCCGGCCGCATTCGAACCTCCGTCCGAACTCGGCATTCCTTCATCCCGAAGGGCGCTTTTTAACTTCCATGCCGGTAACCCGGCGCTGCAGGATTCCGCCTATCAGTGCTAATGATCGGTTTATGCGGAAACGCGCTGCAGCCCAAACCGTGCTCCGCGCATGAAACCCGCCACCGTTAAACTCTGCGCAGCTTTTCTGGTCATTGGCTCTGCCTCATCGCAGCCCCCGCAGGACCGTTTCGATTCTTGTGACCCGTAGCGTGTTCCCCTCGCGAAACGCCTGGAATCCGACCCGCGACAGAAACCCGTTGATGATTTCCAGCGTTTGAGCCGGCGAGTACAGACTCGTGTCGACGTGCGTGAACGTCCCCGACGGCGGCGACTCCATCAGCAGGTCGAGTCCGGCGGCCTTCGCGAACTCCCGCATCACGAGTTCCCATCCGGCATCCTGAAAATTGATCGACATCCGCTTCTCCGTCAGCCAGGGATCGTTCCCGTGCGGCAGAACTGCCGAAGGAGGCTCCGGCATCAGCTGCTGCGGCTCGGCTGCCACCCGACGGATCTCCTCGAGGACTGTTTCCGGACGATCGTCGAGAAGACCGAAAACGGCGTTGAGGCTGGCAGCCCGGCGAACCTTGGTGAGGGCGTCATCGAGGTTCCCGGTGGAAATATCGCGCCGCGCATCGGTGAGAAGCGCCGCGGCCCGAACCTTCGTTCCAGCGGCCTCCTGCGCGAGCCGGGCCTCGTCCTGACTGGGAACGTCGGTCCGCGACGAAATCGCCGAAGGCTGCGGCTTGAGAATCAGCCGGCCGTCCCGGTGAATCAATGCGAAACCTTTCTCGATTAGGAGCACGTTCAGGATGGTGAGTGTTTCCTGCGCCGAGTAGACCTGCTGATCGACGTACGTCAGTGTTCCAGCCGGCACGAGAGTCATGTCGATCGGACGGCGCACCTTCGCGGCAAACTGCGTCAGCACGAATTCCCAGGGTGCGGCATGAAAATCGAACGAGAGACGCACACCGTTGTCCGGAATCGGGTTCCGAATCTCTCCCGGAGTGATTCGGAGCTGAGGGCCGGAAGGTTGCGTCAGCGGTTGATCGGAAACATGCGGATACTGCCGCACGACCGGCGCCGCCGGTTCGGTCCGGACCACTTCCGGCAGCGGTTCACCGGAAGCGACCGGGCTCTCGACAGGAGCGGGAATCGGTTGAGAAACCGCGGGCTCGGGCAACTGCGCGTTGCTGGAATTGAGTTCCGGCAGTTCGACAAATCCGAGATCTTCGTCGGCAACCGTCTTCGGAAGCTCTCCGTTTCCGCGTGAAGGAGCCGGCGCGCTCTGAGTCAATTCCGGATCGCCGTCTGCGGGAGGATCGATCGAGATCGGATCGGTCAGCACCGGCGCCGCGGGTGCGGGCAGTTCCGCGGTACGTTCTTCTCCCGCCTGCGGCGATTGCAGCTTCGCGATTTCCGCGAGTATGGCCGAGGGGCGGTCTTCAAAGAGTGCAAACGCGACGTTCAGTCGATCGGCGGCAATTGCTTTCTGTTTCGCTTCGTCAATGCGTCCTTCCGTGAGCGCCACCCGCGCTTCGCGGACGAGCTGCTGCGCTGTCTGCCGCGAGGTCGGGATGTCGGCCGCAATGCTGGTTTCCGGAGCACCGAGCATCGGTCCGTTTTCAACCGCGGTTCGGACAATTGTCCGCCCGCGAACAACCGCCGGCATCTGATTCGCCGGAACGGTCAGGGACGCTTCCGGATTCTGCCTGGCTTCCGCCATCGCCCTCCGGCGCGCTTCCTTTTTCTTGCGGATCGTCTTCTCGCTCGGCTCACGCCAGACGAGTGAGCCGACATCGGGCGCGATCTCTTCGGGGCGCACCTTGTTGCTCTTCTTTCCGAGACTCACCGCGGGGGGCGCGTCGTTCGACGCAATGTCGGCTTGATCGAGTTCCGAGTCGTTCGGCTCGAACGCCACCGGCCAGGCAAGGAAACCCGCCACAGCCAGCAGCACGATGGCGCCGATCATCCCGGCCAGTCGGCGGCGGGACGTCGAGGCGGCAGCCGTGCCGGTCGCTGCGTTTGCGGCAAGCGCTTCGTGGCGCACCGCGCTCGGCGTTTTCGGCTGTTCCACAACGGGTTCAGCACTCACCTTCCGCGCTCCCACCGGGCGCGGCATTCGATCGGACCAGTTTTCAGGCACGTTCTTCCCCCCCACAGCCATCGCGCCTCGTCCATGCGACGCGATGAATCGCGTTCGGACACCTCGCCCCGCTGTTTCGCCGACAGCGGTCCGGCACGGCCTCAGGCAAAGCCGCGCGCAAACTTCGGGCGACGGACCTTCGCTATTATCGGAATTCCCGGCCCGACCTTATGAACCGTCAAACCCCGAAGTGGCGTTAGAATCGTCGGAATTGGGCCTCGGAAGCCGCCGGAGTTCCGGTTAAGTGAACGGCGGGAGATGGGCAAAGCGTGAGCCTGGCAGCGTCTGCAGCCCTTGCCGGGGTATGACGTCCCGAGTGCTCCCTCACGTGGTCGCGGCGTGCGGTGAGCAGGGATCTCAGTGATAATCCTGATAACCGGTAGATACCCTATAAACCATCTATTTTGCCGATTCGGGGGAGTTGGAAATTGATTTCGAGATTCAGACCGGTATTCTGGGACTCGAGGTTGGGAGCACGGCCGTAGCCATCGCGCGGCCACCTCCCGGCGAAACGGAGCTCGTTCACGCGAAGGGGACTTCTATGAAACATGTCATCGCGTCGCTGGCCGTCCTGCTCATCACGCTAGCAACGGCTGAGCGACTTCCAG
>JBFWWA010000668.1:0-3023 GCA_050246455.1 Planctomycetaceae bacterium | reverse complement strand
GCCAGATACTCGACGCAAAATACACCTTGCCGTCGTAGATGACCGGAGCGCCCCGCGCCGGATAGATGCTGATCAGTCGATCGTTGCCCAGAACTTTCCGATCGAGCGGTGATCCGTAGAACTTCCAGACCAGCGAACCGTCAGCCGCTTGCAGGCAATAGAGGTGGCCGTCATCGCAGGCGAAATAGACTTTGTCGTTCCAGACCGCGGGAGCAAGCCGTACCGGACCTTCGGTGTAAAACCGCCACAGTTCGCTGCCGGACTCGGTGTCGTAGGCGGTCACACGGTCGCCGACCATCGAACCGACGAACAAGCGTTTGCCGGCGACGACCGGCTCATACATCCGGTCGAACTGAACCCGATCCTGATTGGAATGCCACGCCGGATCCGGTTCCCGGAGTTGAAGCTTCCAGCTCAAGTGCAAAGTCTCGGGAAGCGACTCACTCACAGTGCCGGTGCGCGACGCATTTCCGCCCCATGTCGGCCAGTCGGCGCCGTTCGCGATACCGACCGTTCCGAGCGCGAAGAGCAACAGGGAAAATCGTCCGACTGCGGAAAGTGCGTTCAGCATTTCAAGCGGCCCCGGAAACAATCGTGCGATGGAAACAGAAACGGACGCGAATTTCTCTTCACACGGAACTCGACACACTGCTCTGCGCTGCCGATTTCCCGACATTCATCGTAGCTTGTGCGGGAATGTCGAGCCACTCCTGCCGGCGAGAACCTCCCCAGGAGACGGCCCCAGCCGTCGAACACCGCGGGATACGGCAATTGTGCAGTCCCACCCTGATGCTGAACATTACCTGAAGGCCTCGGTATCCCGGCCGAATCTTTCGACGGTGCGCAACGCGCGGCTTCGACAGCGGCATCCGGACACGCGTGCCACTGATAGAATCAGGCCGTCCTGTGTGGTAAAATCCAATCACGCGGAAACTGGTCTGTACCATGTCTCTATTCGATCGACTCTTCGATGCGATCACGACGGCTTCGGCCACAATTCCTGGTGTGGCAATCCGATCATCAATGCGTTGACGCGACCACAACGCGCGCGCCGCATCGACGTCGCGGCTCGTTGAGTCGATTGATTGCCGCGGTGCTGGGTTCGGCTGTTCTGCTGGCGGTGCTGTCCGTCAGCCTGCTGAGGGAACCGCCGCTGGCGGAATCAACAGACGTCTCGGACGAACCGCTGATCGTCTACTGCGCGGCGAGTAACAAGGCGGTTCTGGAGGCGATCCGAGAAGACTACGAGCGCGAGTGCGGGACCCGGCTGCAGATTCAGTATGGACCGTCCCAGACACTGCTCGCGTCGCTCAAGATCTCCGGCACCGGCGACCTCTACCTCCCCGCTGACGACAGTTATCTCGACATCGCGCGCAAAGAGAACCTGCTGAACGGCGAGTTTTCCCTGGCCAAGATGCAGGCGGTCCTCGTGACGGCGAAGGGGAACCCGAAGGGAATTGCTTCGCTCAAGGACCTGATGCGTTCCGAAATCCGGCTGGCGCAAGGCAACCCGGAAGCAACCGCGATCGGCAAGCTCACCCACGCGGCGCTATCGGCGAGCGGTCAGTGGGACGCGCTGAAACTGCACACATCAGTGTTCAAGACCACGGTGAACGACGTCGCCAACGATGTCATGATCGGCGCTGTCGATGCCGGAATCGTGTTCGATGCGATCCTGCACGATTATCCGTCGCTGGAAACCGTCCCTCTTCCAGAGCTGGCAACCGTTCAGGCGCATGTGGCGATCTCCACGCTCAAATGCAGCGAACAGCCGACGAAGGCCGCCCACTTCGCGCGGTATATGACGTCGCACGACAAGGGCCTCAAGCGCTATCGGGAATTCGGGTTTCAACCGGTCGACGGAGACCCCTGGAGCGACCGTCCGGAAATTACGATCTACGCCGGCTCCATGTTGCGGCCGGCCATCGAGTCGACTCTCACGGATTTCGAGCAGCGGGAAGGGGTCCGGATCCGGCGCGTCTACAACGGATGCGGCATTCTGGTGGCGCAGATGAAGGCGGGACAGGTCCCCGACGCGTATTTCGCCTGCGACGTCGAGTTTATGAATCAGGTGAAGAACGAATTCCCCGAAGTCCGGAACGTCTCGCAGAACGAGCTGGTCATTCTTGTGCCGAAGGGGAACCCGCGCAATATCCGCTCGTTGAAAGATCTCACAACGCCGGGACTGCGCGTCGGCATCGGCCACGAAAAACAGTGCGCGATGGGCTGGCTGACACAGCGCACCCTCGACGAGAGCGGCATGCAGGACGAAGTGATGAAGAACGTTGCCGTGCAGACGCCGACCGGCGACATGCTCGTCAACCAGATGCGATCGGGATCACTCGACGCGGCCGTCGCCTATCTCAGCAATGCCGCCGGATCCGCCGACTTCCTCGACGCCATCCGGATTCAGGGTATTCCGTGCTCGGTGGCAACTCAGCCGTTCGGCGTGTCGAAAGAGTCGCCGAACAAGCACCTGATCGAGCGGCTTCGCAATCAGATTCTCGACGATCCCTCGAAGACGCGTTTCACTCAAGAGGGATTCCGGTGGATCGCCCAGGAGTAGCCGTGTGACGAGAGACATCCCGTCCTCACGCCGCTTCTCTCCTCAAACCGAGCGGCCGCATCACCGCGCAGGTTCCGACATCCCCTTCCTCGTTACGATGTGGGTTCTGGGGGGCAGCTACCTTGTTTTGATTGTGGCATTGCTTGCCGCCGATCTCGCGTACACATCGCCGGCTCATTTCCGCGCTGCGCTGAATTCCCCGGAGATCTGGTATGCGATCCGGCTCACGCTGATTTCCTGTACCATTTCCGCGCTGCTTTCGGTCTGGGTCGCGACGCCGCTGGGGTATCTGCTGTCGCGGTATTCGTTTCGCGGTCGCGGACTGATCGACACGATCATCGACATACCGATCGGCCTTCCACCGCTCGTGATCGGCCTGAGCCTGCTGAGTCTGTTTCATCTGCCGGTCGCGGGAGCGACGCTGGAACAGCGGAGGCAGCAGTATTTCGGTGTGAAA
>JBFWWA010000667.1:0-3031 GCA_050246455.1 Planctomycetaceae bacterium | reverse complement strand
CCGGCGACGAGCAGCGGATTCGAGAAATCGAGCCGCGAGCGAAAGACGTAATCATCAACCTTCCCCTGCACCGACGGTGTTTTCGGGACTTCGGTTTTGATGCTGCTGGCGAGCTCCGCCACGATGTCGCCGAGATGTTCGCCAAAGCCTTGCGGTCCCTGATGTCCCGCCGGTGCGTTCGGGCTCTGATCGCCCGATGCTCCCTGCATGAACATGCAGTTCGTCTTGAGGACGGATTCCACCTTGTTCTGCATGAAGCCGGGGTAATCGGCCGAGTACTTGAGAATCTTATTGTCGGTCATCACCGGATGGGCGGTGAAGTTGACGAGCACGGCGATCGGCTGGCCCGCCTCGTCATCGAAACGAAGCACGCCGATCATCGGATCGGTGATCTTTTTCTCGCGCTTCGACTGCCGGTTGCGGCTCAGCTGCAGATCGGTCCGCTTCGCAACTCCCATGCGGGCCGGCTTCGCGTTCTTGTCCGCTTCCAGAATCGCTTCCGCGATCAGTTCCGGCAGTTTCCTGCTGTAGTCGACCGCCTTCTCGAACTTTCCCTTTCCGTACCCTTCGCGGTCGGTGAGTTCGATGACCGGCCCGTGATGCGAGTGGCTGCCGCTGATCATGACGTGCTTGATCTTCGCCTTCTCGGCAATGGTGGCGCGAATCTGTTCCATCATGGGAGCGGTGGGGCCGCGGCCGATATCCAGGCCGACCAATGCAACTTTGTCGTCGCCCGCGTGAATGACGACCGCTTTTGCAAAGAGGGGGTCGAGCGTGCCGATCGAGAGCATGTCGTGGCGGGCGCCGTACCCCCACATCGGCACGCCTACCGGCGGCGTGATGTCGCGTTTCGCGAACCCGACTTCAAACTTCGCCGCGTCATCGGCTGCGAGTGCCACTGCGAATGTGAAAGAATGTGCCGCGAGCGCGACGCCGCAGACGATTGCCAGTTTGAGAGCAGCTTTGATCACGATGCCGACCCTTGTAGTAGGTAGTTCGATCCCCGGCGGCGCGGCACCGGGACTGGATTTCGTGGAATTCTTCCGATCGTCAATCATACCGGCCTGCGATGCAAGGGGTTTCGATTCTTCGCCCGGCTGTTTCCAAACTTCCCCCGGGCGGAGTACGAAAAATATCCCGTTTCGGTATGCTGAAGCCGGTGATACCGGAGTCGACGGGAGAGGGATCATGAATCGACGAAGGGCCCCCGCCCCCCTGCTGCTGGCCCTGATGGCCGTTGCCTTCAGCGGCTGTGGACCGCCGCGCGTCACGTCGGGGGGAAACAACCTCGTCGGCGCGAAGTTCGAGATTCCCGTCTATCCCGGCGCGCGGCTCGTCTCGAGCGGCTCGCCGACGACCTTCCACCGCGGCGACCCCGCCTCGCCCACGACGTACGACGGACTGGTCTGGAAACTTTCGTACAACGATCCGGCGGAGAAGGTCGTTTCGTACTACGAAGACCAGCTGCGCGACGCACAACGCGTGCTCGCCTCGCCAAGCACCGACCCGCCCCCCGACGAATCCGACCCGAACCCGGAACCGACCACCGTCGCCCTCTTCCGTTACAAGCCGCAGGGGGCCGTCGATGACGAGGAAGTCACGATCGAAATCTACGACCGGCGGATTGAAATTGCACAGGTGGCGCGGGTGGAGTGACGATTGCCCGGTGTTGAACGAACCGCCGTTGGTTGGGACAATACGCCAGCCCCCGTTCGAACAAACGAGCGTCCGGGGCCGTAGCTCAATCGGTTAGAGCAGCGGACTCATAATCCGTTGGTTCTGGGTTCGAGTCCCAGCGGCCCCATTTTCGCCTCAAGGCTCGGTGCCGACTCAGGAACTTGAATCGCTGCTCCTGTGCCGCTGCGAAGCCCCGGGAATACAAAATCGGCCGTGCGCGCTCAGGGGCGCGGCGTGATTGGCTGGAAGTGCTCGGGATCTTCAAGGCCGGATCAGGATTTCGCGGATGCGTCGTCGCTGGATTTCGTCCATCAGCCGATTCGTGAAACCGTCCGCATCGCGGTAGTCGATGTGCGAAGTGTCGGGGCATTCCGTTTTCGCGAGCGTGGGGACGTCGCGAAAGTGGATGGCAACGCCGGATGTCTTCTCGGCGAACCGATCCCAGTACTCTTCCTTCGGGAAATGTCGATTCTCGAGTTCCCAGGTTTCATCAGTGCTCGGAAAGCGAACGAAGACGACCAGGCCGCCGCGATCCTGAATTCTGCGAACCCCCTCCTGCGTTCGCATCGCGCTCTGTAACCAATCCCTGGGGGTGGGAACCGCGTTCACGTTCTGCTGGAACCAGTGGTGCATCTTGCCGAGGGTCAGCGCTCGTAACTGCGCGGCGTCTGCTCCCCGGTAATCGGCCTTCTGACGCCGATCGAACTGCATCGTCCACGGGAAGGGATCCGGAAGCGATCCCCGCTCGATCCCTCGGTAAAGAATCTGATCGAGCGCGAGCTGCGGGGTCCGGATGCAGAACAGCTGCTGCACTGCCGCTTCGCAGTGCAGGTTGAGCACCTCGCCTCGATTCGTGCGGCGATGAGAGTGATCGATGTATTCCTGATGTCCGTACTTCCTGCGAACCGTGTCGAGAAAGGCGGCGTCGGCAAGTTCGCAGATCACGATGCCACGAAAGCGCCCGTCGGCAGCCAGGTCGTCAAGAATCTCGAGCGGCGAACATTCCGGGATTCCGAGCTGCGCGATCGGCACCCGCGGGTATCGCACGCGGAACGCATCGGTCGAGAATCCGGTCAGGATGCGGGATGACCCGATCAGCACAACGCCAAGACCGCCCCTCTCGCGACAGATACGCTCGCGATGCCATCCCCAGAGCGATTCGGAATCGGCGACCGACGGGTGATGCCCCCGGCTGCGCCAGAATGCCTCGACCGCACCGACGACGAACGCCGACACGATCAGCGCGACGACAGTCAAGCGACCCCAGCCTCGGTCGACCAGCCGTGCTTTGCTGGTCGAGGAGCTGTCAAAACTGGAAGTAGACGAAGGCACGGTCTTCTCCCGGCATGAGCAG
>JBFWWA010000666.1:0-3035 GCA_050246455.1 Planctomycetaceae bacterium | reverse complement strand
TCTCGGAAGGATTGTTCGAAGTGGCGGGCGTTCCTGAAAAAATCAGCTTTGTGTTCGGTCCCGCGGAAGCGACCACATCCGCAAGCCGCCGGTGAAATTGTGCGATTTCATTGCAGCGCCACTGAATCCACCGGTTCCTTTCCGGTCCGGTGAGAAATCCGTAGCGTTCCTCGAAACGATCCCGACCGGGAGTTGTGGGGACCTGGATCCCCGTACCGCGCTCGAAGCGGGCGATCGTTTCGTCGTCATAGCCCCATTCCAGTCCGGGGAATTGCACGTAGCTACTGTTGCCGAGTTGGACGGCGATACCCTGGAATGCGGAATGATGACGATACCGCGTCACGACTTCCTGCACGACGTCGAGAATGGCTTCCTGCACGCGCGGGTGCAGCGGATTGTAATAAGGCGCCAACCCCCGGCTGGCCCCGCGGATTTCCCGATAGCTGCGACCGTTACTGCCGATGAGCTCGATCCCCCGGTCTTCCTCATGGCCGCGAGCGATGAGCTTCTCGAGCGTTGGAAGCGGGCTATGAAACTGCAGTTCGGGAATCAGAACCAGCCCTTCCCGATCGAACATCCGGTAGAGGAGTTCGAGCACGTCCTTGCGGACAGGATCCTGACCGGTCGAGAAGTAGACGCCGGTGTCGTAGCGCGGGGTCGGTTCCAGAACCCGGCTGGGGTAGATTGTGCTGCCGTCGGCAAAGGCAGCCAGCAGGAGGCTGTTGAATCCCTCATGCTTCAGATACTGCATCAGTCTTTCCGAGCCGGTTCGGAATGATTCCCAGTCGTCGAGACTGCGGCGCGACTGCGCATCGAACGCTTCGGTCGCGCCGAAGTTCTCCGGGAAGTACGGTTTACTGAGATACGGACCGATCAGCCGCGTCGGGTTCGGAGCCGGAATGCTCTCCGTTGCGAGATTGAAACCGGCCTGCTCGATCAGCTCGACCTTGCTCACCTCGAACTGTCGCCCGACGCCCAGATCGTGGAGGAGCACGATCGGTTCCTTCACCCGTGGCCAGAACAGGATCTCATGAGTGACCGATTGACCGTCGGCGCTGCTGCGGCCATCGACGTCGTTGTTTCCTCGGACTGCGATTCCGGAATCGAGGCAGGGAGGCATTAATTGACCTGCTGCGTTCGGTTCCATGACGCTGATTCCCACGCTTTGCCGCCGATTGGCCGGGAGTGTGACCACGAGGCGATGCGGCGTTTCGGGATTCTTCACCTGCAGCCGATAGGCCTGCCAATGAACCCGGGAGGAGTTTTGCGCTTCCGCGGAATCGGTCGCAGCGGGAGTCGCGAAACGGAAAACCCGGCCGAGCGAATTGTTGACCGACCTCACTCCGCTTCGATGTTCAACACGTCGGAAGAGTCCCGCGCGCGACGGCACGAACGAATCGACGAGCTTGCCGTCGGTGGCCCCGGACGTCCGGCGCAGCGGCTTGTCGGAGAGAACGACGACCTGGATGGTTGTTTTTTCATCGCCGTGTCCACGACCCGCGAGCGTGAAGCGGATGTCGTAGACCCCTTCGGCTTCGGGGAGCGGAATGCTGACGGATTCCGGTTTGGCATCGCGATCAATTGTGGAAATGTTGCGTGTTCCGTCTCGCAGAATGGAGTTCGTTCGTGCGCGCCTCAATTCCCAGGTGAGCGTGCCCGATGCGTTGCGAGATTCGTTCGCGAGGTTCCCGTTGATCTGGCCCACGAACGTTTCGCCGGGGGCGAAGACGAGATGCGGGCGGTCGATCTGGATTCTGAGATTGTCGCCCGGCGTGCGGCGGAGCGCGAGTCGGGTCTCGCCGGTCAGCGAATAGACGCGCGGCTCCGCGCTGATTTCGCTGAGGCGAAACTCGATCTGGTGCCGTTGCGGTTCCAACTCGCCGTGATCGTTCGGGTCTTCCGACTGGAGGGTGAATGTGATCTTCGAGTCAGGATCGCCGATTGCGGTGACGTCGAATCCGTCGTAAACGCCGATGCTGCGCCGCCGCATCCAGAGGTTTTTTCCTTCACTCCAGATGGTTCCGGGCTCATCCGCCTCAACGCCGAGAGAGGAAGGATTCTCGAGTCGGGCGTTGCCACCCTCGATCAGACCGCTCCAGAGACGCGCTGGGCCTCCACCCCACTCGACGCGGAAGCGGACGGCGCGCGGCGCTTCCGCGGCGGTGCATGCGCGCGTCGACAATTCTGCCGCGAAGAGCAGAATCCCCAGCGCGATCCACCGGGCCAGCATCAGCCGTGATCGGTGCCCGTGCATTCGGTTGGAGTTTTTCAGGAGTTGGCTGCTACCGCCGTGAATGCGGCGCGATGCGGCCGGAGTCGAGAACTATCGCGTGAAAGTGAAATGGGAAGATGAGGCGGTGCGCAACACGGAACGTGGTGCGACTTGCGGATTCGGAATGGATTGTGAGATGGGGAGAATGTTGAGCCGCGGAATTATAGCCGGACTGCAAATTTCGCCAACAGCAGTTCCGCGGCCGACACAAAACCCGAAAAACGCCCGAAATTGCGAGCTTTCCGGATCCGCATCGCTGTCAATGGGGTATTGCAACGGCCGTTGGGCTCCGGTAGGGTCAAGGCTGACGTTTGACCCGCTGTTCGGAAAGCGCTCCATGCATCGGCCATTGCTCATCCTGGTGATCTTGTCGCTGGCTCTCCCCGGCTGCGGGGGGACCGATCCTCCCGAAGCGACCAAGGCGACTGCGAACTGGGTGATGCAGCTCGGGGGATCCGTCCGGCTCCCCGGCAAGACACAGAACGTGAAGTCTGTCGACGAGCTTCCGGAAGAGGGCTATCAGATCGAGCGTGTGATCCTCAACGAAACCAAGGTCAAGGATGACGATCTGAAACAGCTCGCCGGCCTCAAGAATCTCCGATCATTGAGCCTCTACCGAACGGACGTCACCGACAGCGCGGTCGATCATATCCTTCCGCTCAGCAGGCTTGAAGAACTGGAACTCTCGTACACGCGCGTGACGGACGAGGGGATCAGCAAGCTTCGGAACATGCCGCGTCTCCAGAAGCTGTTCCTCTACGGA
>JBFWWA010000665.1:0-3035 GCA_050246455.1 Planctomycetaceae bacterium | reverse complement strand
CGACCAGTTCTTCCAGCCCCGCCCGCTCGCCCGCCAGAGTGCGAACAGAAACGAGAGCCCGGCGTACGCGCCGAAGTGCATCAGCTTGTCGGAGAACTTCGGAAGCTTCTCCATCTGCTGGATCGGCATGTGCGTGCCGATGAATAGCGCCAGCCAGTAACAGGCGAGCGTGAGCGCAATGATCCGCTTCGCACGCGGGGACGGAATTCCATCGGCCGCATCCACCGGTTCCGAAGTCGCACTCACGGCGTGTCGCCTTTCAGGCCTCGACCGGGTACGGAGCCTTCAGGCGGAACTCCGGATGCTTCTCGAGGTACGCTGCGACACGATCATTGCGAGAGAGCGCTTCCGGCAGGAAGTCGAGCGCCTGCTGCAGCCGCTCGTTCGGCTCGGCACAACTGAAGCGGAGGAACCCGCGTCCCGCCTCGCCGAAGCATTCGCCGCCGAGACACGCCACGCCGAACTTGTCGTCCGCTCCTTCAAGAAGATAGAGCGCGAGCCCGTGGCTCGTGATGCCGAGCCGGTTGCAGACCGGCGCGACGTTCGGGAAGACGTAGAATGTGGCGGTCGGATCGAGCGTGTGGAACCCGTCGATCTTGTTGAGGCCGGTCGTGAGCAGTTCGACCTTCTCGCGGAATTTTTTCATCACCGCATCGCGCTCCGAGCTGTCGCGTTCAAGCGCGGCAGCGCCTGCAAGCTGTACCAGCGGCGGCGTGCACGACAGCGTCGTGTTGATCATTTTGCCGATCGAATCAATGATCTCCGGCGCCGAGACGGCGAAGCCGAGCCGCCATCCGCTCATGCTGTACGACTTGCTGAACGTGAATGCCGCGACCGACTGCTGCATCATGCCCGGAAGCGCGAGCAGCGAGTGATGCCGACCCTTCCAGACCATGTGGCAGTACGGCTCGTCGCTGAAGACGGCGATATCGCGGCCGCGGATGACGTCGGCGATCCGTTTCAGATCCTCTTCGGTCGTCACGCCGCCGGTCGGATTGTGCGGCGAGTTCAGGAAGATCGCCTTCGGTGCTTTGTCTTCACTGAGGAAGCGCTCGATCTCCTTGACGTCGGGGCGGAACTCGTTCGACTGCTTGAGCGGGCGAACCACCGCGCGGGCGCCGCGCCGCTCGATGTTCGGAATGTAGGTCGGGAAGTACGGGCCGAAAACGAGCACGCCGTCGCCCGGGTTGAGGAACGCTTCACAGAAGTACTGCTCGAAAATTTTCGCGCCGGGCCCGGCGACGATGTTCTGCGGTTCGGCCGGAATGCCGAACTCGCGCTTCACGAACTTCGCCGCCGCTTCGCGAAACTGCGGGATGCCGGGGGAAGGGCAGTAGTGCGACTGGTTCCCCTGAATCGCTTCGACGCCGGTCGATTTGGCGGAGGCGGTCGAGTCGAACGGGCTGTCGCCGATTTCGAGCTCGACGACGTCCTTCCCGGCCGCTTTCAGCGACTTGGCAACGGCGAGCACCGTGAACGCGGTTTCCACAGACAACGAACGCGCGAACTGGCTGAGCGTGGCAGACAAGAGCGACATCCTCGGCTAAAGAACAAAACGGCAGGAAGCAGGCAACGCCGCGAATTATAACCGGGGACGCGGGAGGAAATCACTGGTAGGAAGTGTGCGTCTTTCACCCTCTCCCCTCGCGGGAGAGGGCAGGGTGAGGGGGCCGAGTCAATGGATGCTCATTCGCCGTTCGGCTTCGCGGATTGCAACGCGTTCCAGATCACCTCGGCGACCGTGTCCCAATCGTCGAGAACTTCGAAGTTCCAGAACCGGATCACCCGAAATCCCTGGCTCTCGAGCCACGCCGTGCGGGCCTGGTCCTCACTGCGACGAAGCGTATGTTGTCCGCCATCGAGTTCGATGATCAGGCGCCGGTCGAGGCAAAGAAAATCAACGACGAAGTTCCCGATGGGGACCTGACGACGAAACTTGAATTCGTGAAAGCGCCGATTGCGGAGCCGACTCCAGGCGAACGCTTCGGCCTCCGGTGGCTGCTTCCGCATGCTTCGGGCAAGATCGCGACGCTTCTCCATCGCGTGCGCCTCGGTGGTTGCAGATCAAACGACTACGCAGATCTTCAGACTCACCCCCCTCACCCCCGGCCCCTCTCCCGCAAGGGGCGAGGGGAGAAAATCCCGGCTCGAAACTCTCCCGCGCCTACTTCGTCGAGATCGCCTGGGCGAGGGGACGCAGGACGTGGTCGATCACGTACGACTGCATCAAATAGTCGCTCTGCTCTTTCAGCTTCACGAGCGTCGACTCGAAGCTCGAATCGGCGCCGAGGCTGCCATATTGCCGGACGGTGAAGTAGACGCTGATCTGATCTTCCGGAAACTCGCCGCGGCGCACCTGGTAGGCGTTCGTGCGGGTTTCAATCATCAGCCGCGCCTGCTGCCGGCAGGATTCGTCGAGCCCGATCGTGATCGACGGCTCGTAGTTGAGAACTTTCGCACCGGGAATATCGAGCATGCCATCGAAGGCGGAACCGGCTCCGAGCGCATCGGCCACGAGCTCGTCATGGTTGCCCCGGTAGGCGAAGTCGAAGCCGAGCATGTAGTCGAGCGCTTCGCAGTCGAGCGGGCTGACCGAAAGCATGTACGGCACGAGCTGCAGCACGAGCGCATGCTGCTCGACGGCGGTCTCGGTGTTCGGCGGGTTGACGTATCCGCTGCAGATGCGGCGCGGCTCGAGCGACAACCAGCGCTGATGCCCTTGCTCCTTGTCTTCTTCCAGTACGAAATCGCCGTTCTCGCGCGTGTAAAAGTTTCGCAGCGTCGGGTATTGTTTCTGAAACCGCTCGAAGAACCCGAGAATCGTTTCACGTCCCTGAGGAAGCTGCATCTCCGTGTTCAGGTTGAGGTTGACGTAGTAATCGTCAGCGAGAGAACCGTAGGAGTGCATTGGCGACCTCAGCGAATAGCGTCAAAATGGGAGCGGACGGGCTCTTGCGAGCGAAGAAAGCCTTCTTGACGCCGGATTTTGTCTCGAATGGATCTCAGACGCGGGGGATCTCTTCCACCGCGCATTG
>JBFWWA010000664.1:0-3036 GCA_050246455.1 Planctomycetaceae bacterium | reverse complement strand
GCCCTCGAAGTCGGAAACGGCATCGTCGGGCTTGTGCTTCTCTCGGGGCGGAAGAACGCGTCGGGATTCTCCGCGGAAGACCTTACGTTCCTCAATGCTCTCGGGCAGATCACCAACGTCGCACTCCGCAGCGCGAAGCTCGAGTCCCGATTGAATGAGGAACTCCGCCACAAGGTCGAGAGAGTCGCGGTGCAGCAGCGCCAGATTGCTGCCCTGCAGGCCGAGCTTTCCAGCACGCAGGCGGAGTCTCCACGCGGCGCAATCTCCGATTTCCGCCGTGGCGACATCAAAGGGACGAGCCCGGCCATCGAGAAAATCCTCGATACCGTCAAAAAGGTGGCGACCAGCGAATCGACGGTTCTCATCCGTGGTGAAAGTGGAACGGGCAAGGAACTGCTCGCTCAGGTTCTGCACGATAACAGCCCGCGCAGCAGCGGCCCGATGATCCGCGTTCACTGCGCGGCACTCTCGCCCGGGTTGCTCGAAAGCGAACTTTTCGGCCATGTGAAGGGAGCGTTCACGGGGGCTCATCGAGATAAGGTCGGCCGCTTCGAGGCGGCAAACGGCGGCACTCTCTTCCTCGACGAGATCGGCGACATCTCGTTGGAAACGCAGGTGAAGCTGTTGCGGGTCCTGCAGGAGCGCTGCTTTGAGCCGGTCGGCGGTTCACAGACCGTGCACGTCGATGTCCGCCTCATCACGGCGACTCATCAGAATCTCGAAAAGCTGATTGCGGCCGGCCGCTTCCGCGAAGACCTTTACTACCGGTTGAACGTCATCACGCTCAAGCTGCCGGCCCTTCGCGAGCGGCGGGATGACATCCTCGAACTCGCCGTGCACTTCCTCAGCCGCGCCGGTAAGAAGCTCGGAGGCCGAATGAAGCACTTCGATGATGCGGCGCTCGCGGCGCTCGAGCAGTATTACTGGCCGGGCAACATTCGAGAGCTCGAGAACGTCGTCGAGCGTGCTGTGGTTCTGGCGGAAGGTGAAAGTATCACCCTGCGGGATCTTCCCGTGGAAATCGCTCGGAATTCCGCGCGATTACCGCGGCAGGTCATCGAGACGAAGCCGGCACGCATTACGATCGAAGAGAGTTCCCGGTTCGCGCTCGCTGAGGAAGCGCGCGACGAGCCAGCGCACTACGATGTCGCCAACGACAAGGATCCCGCGCTCGACGACGCTCCGTCCGAGCGGGAAATGCTGCTCGATGCGCTCAACCAGTGCCGCGGCAACAAGGCACGCGCCGCCCGGCTTCTGGGAATGCCGCGCAGCACCTATTTCAGTAAACTGAAGAAACATTCCATCGATTAAGTTTCGAAACGACGGCCACGCCCCGTCGATCGTTGAAAGTCGAGTGCCATGCCTTATTACAACCCCGCCGATATCCAGCCGATTGAGCCAGTGCCGGGATGCCGCATGCGGACTCCCCACGGCGAACATCTCATGCTGTCGTATCTTGAAATGGACGAAGGGGCCGTCGTGCCGTTGCATTCTCACCCGCATGAGCAGGGAGGAATGCTCGTCAAAGGACGCGTCGAGCTGACGATCGGCGACGAGGTCCGCATCTGCGAAGCCGGCTCGTTGTTTCTCATTCCGCCGAACACGCCGCACAAGGCCGTGGCAGTTGGTGGTCCGGCTGTCGTGCTCGACGTCTTCAGCCCGGTCCGCGAAGACTATGCGAAGATGTACAACAAGTACATTCCGGTCGAGTAGCAAGCGACGGCGCCGTTAGCGCGGCTGTTCGGTCTCGCGGACGGCCGTCTGCGGCGGAAACTCGACGTCGCGCGGGACCGTCGGCATCCGCATCATCACGATGAACTCCGTCTCCGTCCGGGGCAGGGCGTTGAGATTCACGACCTCGAGCCCCAGGCTGGTCGCCCGTTCGATGACTATCGATTGCCGATCGATCGACAGGCAATCGCGCGAGAAGACGATCACGTCAGGCGGATGATGGTCAAAGACGTCATCCAGCAATTCCACGGGCGCGATAATCGTGGGCAAGGTTCCGTTGACGAAATAGCCGGCACGCGTCGAGCCCAGGTCGGCAACCACGGAATCTGCAGACGCTGCATGCTGTTGCAGGTATTGTCCGAACAAAACATGCGCCTGACGTTCCTTGTGATGAGCCTTCAGTGCGTCGGCCCATCCGCCGACGAGCATCAGGGCGAGAACGCCGACCACGGCTCGGCGACGCAGCAGTTCTCCCGGCGCATCGGCCTCAAACAGCCGCCGCAGTCCGTGGAGCAGGTCCAGGCAGCCGAGCGCATGCCACGGTGCGAGAAAGAACGGCAGCACCAGGAAGTAACGACCGTTAAGATTGCCGATCTGCACCAGGCGAATCCAGATGGCAACCAGCATTCCCAGGCTGACGACAATCAGCGCCGCTTTATCGTGATGCCGGACCAGTCCTCGCCAGTTGATCATTCCCACAATCAAAAAGATCAGGCTGATCGGCCCGACCGATCGAGTCAGATCCTTCAAATACAGCCACGGCCATTGGATCGGGCTCGCGACGGCGAAACGCTCTGTGAAGCCCTGCGCTTGCGGAGTCGGCGGCGGGGCAACGGCTGGTACCGGTGCAGGATTGGCCGGCGCGGCCGCGGTCGCCGTCGGCTGGGCTGCTGGAGCCGGAGCCGATTGTGCCGCAGGGGCTGAGGCCGGGTTCTGGGACGTTGCCAGCTGCTTGTTCAAGCGCAGAGGCTGGTCGGTCAGCTGCGGGTCGCTCTTCGGCAGCCCGATCATTCGCATCCAGCTTCCGACGAGTGAAAAGTGATTGAGCCGTCCGTACTCCCATTGAACGTGATCGCGAAGCACCGTCGTATTCACGGCAATGATCAGAAGCGGAGTGACGGCAACCAGCGCCGTTGTGCCGAACGCGAGACGCAACCGGCGGCGGTTGTCTTCGAGGATCCACCAGCGGCGGCCGGCCCAGATGGCGAGTGGAACGAACAGAGCCCAGCCTTCAATGCGGGTGTGCAGTGCAAGCGCGACGGCAGCTCCTGCGATCACGAAGTCGTGGATTCGCAATCCATCGAT
>JBFWWA010000663.1:0-3036 GCA_050246455.1 Planctomycetaceae bacterium | reverse complement strand
TCGCCAGAAAACCGGTCTGCTGCCCCTGATCGTTGACGGGATAGTACTTGAACTGCATTGCCATCGCGCCGAGCTCCGCAGCTTTAAGGAGGGCGGGCTGTGCCCACCAGGAATATCAATATGCCGTCAATCGATCGCAGGACGTCGTACGCGGCCTGCTGAAAAGCTGGTGCGCGGAGCCCCTTAGTGTGGTGGGCCTCGAAGACTCGGCCCACCCGACGTTGCTATGAAATCATCCCCTTCCGCGTTCTTTGTCGTATTGTGCGAATGTCTTGCCTTCTTCCGCGAGTCGCTTCAGGAGCGGTGCGGGTTTCCACCAGAAGCCGTGTTCTTTGTGGAACTGACAGACGCGGTCATAGACTTTCTTGAGGCCGACGGTGTCGGCGTAGAACATCGGGCCGCCGCGGAAGGCGGGGAAGCCGTATCCATAAAGGTAGACGATGTCGATATCGACCGCGCGAATGGCGATTCCTTCGTCGAGAATCTGAGCCCCTTCGTTGATCAAGGCATAGACGGTCCGCTCGATCATTTCATCGCGGCTGATAGTCCGCTGGGGAATTCCCGCTTCGGTCACCCATTCGGCGATCTTTTCTTCGATGTCGCGATCGGGGAGTGGAACGCGATTGCCCGGCTCGTACCGATACCAGCCCGCGCCGGTCTTCTGCCCGTAACGGCCGAGTTCGTAGATCTTGTCGTCGACGAGATGCGGCCGCATTCCCTTCGGCACTTCATCTTTCGCTTCGAGCCGCACCTTGTAGCCGACGTCGAGCCCGGCGAGGTCTCCGACCGCAAGCGGCCCCATCGCCCAGCCGAAGCCGTAGAGCGTGGCGTCGAGTTCCTGAATCTTCGCTCCTTCCTCGACGAGGAACGATGCTTCCCGCATGTACGGGCCGAACATCCGGTTCCCGACGAACCCGCGGCAGTTTCCGACGAGCACGCCGACTTTGCCGAGCTTCTTCGAGAGGGCCATCGATGTCGCGAGAACTTCCTTCCTCGTTTTTGCGCCGCGCACAATTTCAAGCAGCTTCATTACATTGGCGGGGCTGAAGAAATGATGGCCGACGACGAACTCCGGCCGCTTGGTAGCGGAGGCGATGGCATCGATATCGAGCGTCGACGTGTTCGACGCAAGAATTGCGCCAGGCTTCGCGACCTTGTCGATTTCCGCGAAGACCTTCTTCTTGAGCTCCATGTTCTCGAAGACCGCTTCGACGATGATGTCCGCTTCGCCGAGTGCGGCGTAGTCGGTCGTCGGCGTGATCTTCGCCATCCGCTCCTGAAGCTGCTGTTCGGTCATTTTGCCGCGGCTGACGGAGACCGCGTAGTTCTTTTTGATGATGTCGAGCCCACGGTCGAGCGCTGCCTGATCGACCTCCTTCAGAACGACCGGGATGCCGGCGTTGATGTAGGTCATCGTGATTCCGCCACCCATCGTTCCGGCACCGACGACCGCCGCCTGCTTGATGTCGATGAGCTGGAGATCGGCCGGCAGGTCGGGAATCTTCGAGACGGTCCGTTCACCGAAGAAGGCGTCAATCATTCCTTTCGACTCGTCCGCGAAGAGGCACTGCTGGAAGATTTCCGCCTCCCTCTTGAGCCCGGCTTCGAAATCGAGAGTTGCTGCGGCTTCGACGGCTTCGATTGCACGGAGCGGCGCCTGCATCCCGCGCTGGGTCTTCGCAACCTGCTTCTTGAGTTCAGCCACGGCAGCCGCGGCAGCCGGATCGTTCAGCTTTTCGGTGAGGTCGCAGGTGCGGCGCGGTGCATTGCCGACTTCGAGCAGTTCCCAGGCGAACTGGACCGCAGCGGTCAGGAGATCTCCTTCGACCACCCTGTCGATGATCCCCCATTCGAGCGCGTTCTTCGCACTCACCATATTTCCGGTGGCGCACATCTCCGCCGCCTTCGCGACGCCGATGAGTCGCGGAAGTCTCTGCGTTCCCCCCGCTCCCGGAATGATGCCGAGCTTCACTTCGGGCTGGCCGACCTGTGCTGTCGGAACAGCGACGCGGTAGTGGCAGGCCATGGCAACTTCGAGCCCGCCGCCGAGAGCCGTCCCGTGAATCGCGCACACCACCGGCTTCGACGACCCTTCGATCATCGCGAGTTTCGTGTTCAGGCCGATATCGCGCTTTGTCTCGCCCGAGGTGATCTTGCCGAACTCCTTGATATCGGCCCCGGCAATGAACGTCCGCCCGCCGCCGATGAGCACAACCGCGCGGATGGAATCGTCAGCGAGGGCCTTCTCGACTCCCTCGACGATCCCCTCAGGCACGCCGGGGCTCAACGCGTTGACCGGCGGATTGTTGACGGTGATGACGGCAATCTCGCCGTCCTTTGCATACGAAATCAGGTCGCTCATCGTGGCTGCTTTCTTCCGGGTACGGCGTGTGCGGTCTTCCAGGCTGAAGCACCAACGGGAATGTCGGTGCTTCTAAGGACGTTTTTCGGGCGGTGTGGCTGAGTCCGCGAAACAAAACGCTCTGTCCGACGTCGTTCACTCGAAAGGGCGGGAGCCCTTCCCGCCGCCAACCGCATTTTGTTCGAAGCTCTAAAAGTCGAATCGAGTCTCCGGTATAACAAGTGATCACGGGGTGCGCCAAACGGCTTCCCCGCAAACCATCCACCGAGGACGACCGACATGACCGACCGCTTTTCGCTGAAGGGTAAGAATGCCATTATCACCGGGGCTACGCGCGGCATCGGCCTCGCCATGGCCCGCGGATTCCTCGAATCGGGAGCCAAAGTCACCATTTGCGGCCGGAAACAGGAAACGGTCGACGCCGCGGTCGCGGAGCTCGGCGGCGGGCCGAGCCTGTTCGGGTCGGCGGCCCACGTCGGCAAGGCCGAAGAGATTCAGCAGCTTGTGGCCAAGGCCGAAGAGAAGTTCGGCCCGGTCAACGTCCTCGTCAACAACGCGGGGACCAATCCGTACTTCGGCCCCATCATTGATTCCGAAGACTGGGCCTTCGACAAGACGATGGATGTCAACCTGAAAGGGCCGTACATTCTCTCGCGCATTCTCGCCAAAAAAAT
>JBFWWA010000662.1:0-3043 GCA_050246455.1 Planctomycetaceae bacterium | reverse complement strand
GTTCGAGCATCTCCGCCCTGGCCCCGAGCCGGTCGTCACCCACGCCCCGAAGGAATTTGCAGAGGATGAGCGAGTCAAGGAGTGCCGCTTCGTTTTCGGTTTCGATTGCCAGATGCGCCGACTCCGGGCCGACCTGCATTCGGTCGACTTCGGTCGAGAGGTCCACTTGGTAGGCACCGGAGCGATTGTGATCGGCGCCGCGCGTTCCGACGGCAAAGCCAAGGGCCATCGTCTGCAAGCTTCGTGGTTCGTAGCCCGGAATTTCGAGCCCTTTAACGTGCGGCGCGAAATCACCTGCCCCCTGCCCGATCTCCGCGGCCGCGTGCCGTGTGCCGTGTGAGAGAAGGTCTCCGAGTCGATCGCGATGCGCGATCTTCGTGAGCATGTCGAGCAGTGCGGCGCCGTTACCGAAGCGCAGCTCCGGCGCGTCGATCAGCCCCCGTTCCGCGCACTCCATGGCGAATGCAATTGTTGCGCCGGTGCTGATCGTATCCATGCCGAGCTCGTCGCAGCGCTCGGCCGCTTTCAGGAGCACGTCGGGATCGGAAACGCCGCAGAGCGGACCGAGTGCGAACAGGCTCTCGTATTCGAGCCGCACGCCCTGTCCGGAATCGCGCGTGTGAAAAATGTGCTCGCAACCGATGGTGCAGGCAGCACACGAAGCGCGCGTCCGCGTGTGCGTTGCGGCAATCGTTTCCGGCGCGAGCGCTTCGGCTCCTTCAAAAGTCGCCGACTGGAAGTTTCGAGTGGGCAATGTTCCGAGCCGGTTGAATGCGAGCAGGTTGCTGACGGTGCCGAGCTCGCGATATTTCCGGGTCGCCGGGCCGAACGAGCGGCGCGACAGGACTTTGCTGTATTCGAACAGCCGCTCCGGGTCTGCGAACGTCGTCTGACGATCTCCCGTGACGGCGATCGCTTTGAGCTTCTTTGATCCGAAGACCGCCCCGAGTCCTCCCCGTCCCGCGTGCCGGCCGTCGTGCGAAACGGTGGCAAAGCGGACGAGGTTTTCGCCCGCCGGACCGATCGCTGCAATCTTGAACTGCGCGCCGAGCCGGTCGCGCAGCATCGCTTCGGCATTGCGAGCGGATTTTCCCCAGACGGCGGATGCAGATTCAAATCGAACTTCGTCGGGTTCGATGACGAGCAGCGTCGGCGTGCTGGCTGCACCGACGATCACAAACGCGTCATAACCGGTTTTCTTTCCGGAAATCGCGAAGGCGGACGAGGAGAGGGAATCGTTGATGCGGCCGGTGAGAGGCGACTTCGCGAGCATCGCAAACTTCGCGGAGGTCGTCAGCGGGCTTCCGACGAGCGGACTGAAGACAGTGACAATCGGTGCATCAGGGCCGAGGGGATCGACTTCATCCGGAGTCTCTTCGAGCAGCAGCCAGGTTCCCAGACCCGTACCGCCGAGGAAGCGGCGGAGCACATCGGCCGGAATGGGATGGGCTTCCGCAGTGCGCGCAGCGACGTCGACGCGGAGGTAGCGACCGTGATATCCGTGAAGACAATCCGGCATAGCGAAAACAGCAACGCAAGGGGCGATCACGAGGACCGCGTGGAATCGAAACTCCGGCCTTGCGGTTTCTTGGTTTCCGGCTCGGATAACAGTCTGCGGGGCTCATCCTGAGGTCACCGCGAGGATGCCTCATCATTGGCCGACGATGTCCTGCCCCGTCGCTGAATTATACCAGTTCCCGGTTTGCAAGCGGTATACGGATTCCGGGGGGCCGCCGGCTGTGATTTACGGGGCAGGTTCTGACAGGCACCCGGTTCTGTTCCCCGCTGTACGCCCACATCCCTGATTACGGAATACGATTTGCTTAAAATCGCAGTCGCGGGCGGTCTTATTTGAGGATTGGATTCGGATGAAAGTGCTGGAAAATCATGCGCCCGCAGGCCGAGACGTCTCGAAACCGCTGATGTACTGGATCGGCAGGTACATCGACGGTTGCGACCACCCCGATTTTCGGGCGTATGCCGCCGCGAAGAATCACGATGCGGACGTCCGCTTTGAATGGGTGATGCGCGAGATCGTCCGCCTTGGAAGTATGCAGGGGGGCCGCTATCTCGACATTGGCAGCGGCTTCGGATGGGACGCGGTCGCCATCTCGATTCTTTCCGGTGGCACTGTCGTTGCGAACGACATCCGGCCGCTGATGACCGAACTCACGGCGGAGAGAGTCGCCGCGATCCGGGCGCTCGGCGCGCCGGTCTCCGTCGAAACATTGGCGGGAGATATCTGTGAAGCGGACCTGCCGGGCAACTCGTTTGATGCGATCATCTGCAATCAGACGATGGAGCATGTGCACGATCTGGAAGGGATGTTCGAGGTCGCGCTGCGTCTGCTCAAGCCGGGTGGCCGGGCAATCTTCACGAACGACAACAACGTCCGCAACAAGAAACAGTTCGCCGAAATCCGCGAGATGTGGCAGGCCCGCGATACCGACTGGAACTACATCAATCGACTGAAAGCGGAGCGACCGGTCGAGAACCGCGACATCAAACCGTTCGCCGTGCTGCGCGAGGAGATCGTCCGCGAAGCGAATCCCCGCCTCGGCGACAGCGAAGTGCGCGCGATCGTTGAGGCGACCGCCGGACTGACGAAACCCGATATCGCCCGCATTGCCGCGAGCTGCACTTCGTCCACGAAACTGCCGGAGCGTCCGGAACTCTCGTGGTGCCGGAATCCAATCACCGGCGAATACTGCGAACGGCAGCTCGATCCCGTCATGCTCCGCGACCTGATGCAGAAGGTCGGCTTCCGCGCTGAATACCGGCACGGCTTCCGTCGCTTCCCGCTCTCTCTCTTGAACGGCGTCCATTATCTCCCCCTCAACGACTGGCTCTTTTCCCGCCGCGCATTCTTCATGCTGGTGGGAACGAAGCGGGGGTGAGAGGTGGGGAGTTAGGGGTTCGGGTAACAATTCCCCAAGCCGACGGCCAGCTGTCGGAATGGTTCTCTGCCGTTGCGGCCGGTCTCCTGACCGAGCCACCCCCCGCCGACCGAAGGTCTCCGACAAAGTGCGAAATTCAAATCCAC
>JBFWWA010000661.1:0-3046 GCA_050246455.1 Planctomycetaceae bacterium | reverse complement strand
AAACGGAGTTTCATAACTCGATTGCAGAAGGGATTGCGATGTTCGCTCCGGCCGCGCAGGTTCTGGAAGGCAAGAGTCTCGGGAACGGATGGACCGTTCGGGAAAAGATCACACGGCCGCCGAATTCCACCGGCGGCCATTTTTCGACGGGATACATCGTCGAACACGACGATGGACGAATCGGGTATCTCAAGGCTTTGGACTACTCATCCGCCTTCGGGTATTCCGACTTCGCCGACCGAGTGAAGGTGTTGGCAGATGCGTTCATCTTCGAACGTGACATTTGTCTGAAATGTCAAAACGCACGCATCAGCCGAGTCGTTCACGCTGTCGAACACGGCTCCGACTTTGGGTCCATGCCACCGATGACCCAATCGGATTACCTGATCTTCGAACGTGCGGATGGCGACGTTCGGAAGATTCTCGACGAATTGCCCGCGTTCGATGCCGCATTCGCACTGAGAACTTTGCACGGTGTCGCCGCTGCCCTTCGCCAAATGCACGCCGCGGATATGGCACATCAAGACTTGAAACCTTCGAACGTGCTCATGTTCATGGAGGAAGGCGTTTCAAAGCTCGGTGATCTGGGACGCTCCTGGGCGAAGGATATCCCAGCTCCTCACGACGGCTGTGCAATCGCTGGACAGCGCTCCTATGCTCCCGTCGAACTGCTCTACGGATTGACGCTTGATCAGAACGAACGCCGATTCGGCTGCGACCTCTATCTGCTCGGTAGCCTCGTCGTGTTCATGTTCAGCCGCGTCCATATCAACGCGCTGCTGCAGAAGCATCTCGATCCGGCCCTCGCACCGGCGGCCGGCACGAGCTACCAAGATTCCCTGCCATTCCTGCAGTCCGTCTTCAACGATGCGCTCGATGAGTTCGCATCGACCGTCCCGGAATGCTGTCGCGCCGAATTGCGCGGCATCGTTCGCGAATTGTGTGATCCCGACTTCAACCGGCGGGGAAATCAAGTCTCGTCTGGACTGCGGCGTTACGCCCTTGACCGGTACGTGTCTATCTTCGATCGGCTGGCGAAGATGGTCGAAATCAAAATCTAATCTGGATATCTGGAATGCCGTTTTTCAGTGACCCACCGCGTCAGGTGATCCCGCGTTGGCGAAGCTTTCAGGAATCGTCTCGACGTGGCGAACTCGTTCCGATCGTCCGCAACCCGCAGCCTGCGTTCACCCAAGAACTCATCGATTCCCAGATCAAAGATTGGAACGACGCGAAAACGATGTCGGTGGCCGCCGATTTGGTTTCGTCGGCGTTCACCCTGTCGCTCAATGAAGTTGCCGTCGACGCGGCTCGCTTCGTCATTGAGAGCGCAGATGCTCCATTGCCGAGCCGGAGGTTGGCGCAGCTGTATCTGGATAGGCGGGAGGAGGGACAGGGGCCGAACAACATCGTCGTGGCGTCGGATTCGAATGTGCCGCTGTCGGTGAACCAACTCGATTGTCAGATCGAAGAAATTCATCGAATTCGATTGGATCTCCGTGAGTACCCTCGCAATCCTCTGCAGTGGACGAACCTTGCACTGCTGTACACCTCAATTGGCGCACTCGAGAAAGCTGAATTGGCAATCAGAATTGCAATGCAGCTTGCTCCGAACGATCGGCACGTTCTACGCACCGCATCTCGGTTTTATCTGCACCTGGGCCAACGAGACCGCGCCCATCACATCCTGTCAAAATCGCCACGACTGCAAGGTGACCCTTGGATCATGGCTGGCGAGATCGCGATCGCCGACACCATGAGACGAACTTCCCGGCATATGAAGCGGGCCAAGCGCTGGATCGAGTCTGACCGTTTCGAACACTTTCAGTCGAGTGAACTCGCGAGCGCGGTCGGCACGATTGAATTGAAGGCGGGCAGCGGCAGACGCGGTCGACGAATTGTCGAAGCGTCCCTCCGCGATCCCTCGGAGAACGCACTCGCACAGGCGACGTGGGTCGCGCGAGCGATCGACAATCGAATAGAACTTCCGGAATTGTCCGAGTCGCCGGAAGCAGCCGCATTCAAGGCCGCTCACGCAGGTCGGTGGACCGAATCACTGCGCGAAACTACCAAGTGGTTTCTCGACCAGCGGTTTTCGAGCAGACCGGCCATTCTCGGGTCGTTCATTGCCGCAACTGCGTTTGAAGAATTCGAACAAGCGAAGCTGTTCGCAGAAGCAGGATTACGAGCGAACCCTGGAGACCTCATTCTTTCGAATAACTTAGCATTCTCGCACGCGATGAGTGGCGAGATTATCGAGGCGAACGCAGCAATTTCGGCGCTCGACCATCTGGATCCAGACCGCGCAGAGGCAATTCTCGTAAATGCAACCAGGGGCCTGATCGCATTTCGCGCAGGTCAACCCGACGAAGGACGCCGCCTTTACAACGCTGCAATCAGAGGCGCGAAGGCAAAACAGCTGTACGACAAGGCCGCTCAAGCAACGGTCTATCTCGCGATTGAAGAATGCCGAATTCATTCTGCCGTCGCTCCGCAGGCGGCGGCGGAGGCGCGGAAAGCACTCGATCAGTTACTTCCGGGTATGAAGAAGATTTTCCGGCATCTGCTGGATGAACATTGCGGTGCCGGGACGATTCAGCTCGAACCACGCGTTTAGAACAGGAGAGCAATCAATGCACGAGCCGAGCTACGAACCGATTGTTGAGAATGGATTTCTCGTCTTCTACGGCAATCACGGCGGCGGCGCACTGGGTGGAAACTCGCGATTCTACTCGGATGAAGACGACGCGATCGAAGCCGCGAAGGAATCTCTGCCGAACAATGTATCAGACTTTTCTGCGATGCCGGCATTTATCATCCCCGCAACGCGAGTAACGTCAGAGTTTGTTCGATCGCTCCGCACCGAACGGAGCGATCCGGTGCGCCGCCGGGCGCGGTAGCATGGGTCGATCTACCCGGACGGGGATCGAGCCACACCGCCGATCCGCGCATGCTAGACGGCGTCCTACGTGGCGGAGCGGTGTGAGTCGCTTCGAGCCCTCTCTTCCCTCGGGGAGGATGTAGAGCTACGTATACGCTCCGATGA
>JBFWWA010000660.1:0-3054 GCA_050246455.1 Planctomycetaceae bacterium | reverse complement strand
ATGCTCAATGATGGCGTTCGGGTCGGTGGAGTATGGCTCGCCGAAGAGCAGCACCGCGTTTGCATCCCGCTTGTGCCCCTCGGTGATTGTCGGCAGGCCGCTGCTGACGATTCCGTCGGCGGTGCGTGCGAACTCGACATGGAACGGCTCGATGGTGACCCCGGGCAACACTCCGGCCCAGAGACTGAATGCCGGGCCCGATTCGATTTCATTTCCCCCGCCGACGATTGTTTCACCCGTGCAGCCGAGAAGCGCGCGGCAGTTCAGTTTCTGAACGACGCGACCAGCCACCTGTTCGAAGTTCTCCGCGTGGTCGTGCGAAATGAAGCCGCAGCAGAGATCGGGAACTTTTCCGTCCAATTGCGAACTGAGATCATCGCAGACTTGATCGATCGCATGATTGATATCGGAGCTCTGAGACAGACAGGCAGCGAAGGGCATGGTCTCTCCGGCGATAATATTGCGAACGACACGCACGTCATCCTACCGCCCCCGGAGAAGCAATCCAACGCGGCAATCCCCGAGTTACCGATGGCATCGCTCCCTGTCCCGAGCGAATGGATGGCAATCCGGTTATGATGCGTGCCGTATCGCGACTTTTGCTGTTCCGACCGGAGGGGAGTGAAAAGTGAGATCAGTTCTCGCGAGTGCATTCGTGGTTGCTTTCCTGTTGTGCGGCGTGCGCGTCGGCGCGGCGGAACCGGGCGTTCAATCCGGAACGACGAAGGGGCGGACGATCTACGTCTCAAAACTGGGGGACAACTCCGACGGTTCCTCCTGGAACAAGGGCCTGCATTCAATTCAGGCAGCGCTACTGGCAATCCCGGACGACAAAGGGGGCCATCGCGTTGTCGTGCGACCTGACACTTACATGGAAGCAAACCTTTACCCGTCCCGGAAAGGAGCAGCCGGTGCGTACAACGAACTCATCGGCGACGTGGACGGAACGCTCGGTTCGGGAACAGCCGGCTGGGTCACCATCGACAGCAGTGACCCGAAAGCCGGATTCAAAAGCCACGACTGGTACGGCACCATTCGGGCCTATAAGAAAGGCTGGTCCAAGGAACACAAGGAGGAAAGCTTTTCTTCCAATGTCTGGGATCGCTGGAGTTTTCGTCATCTCTATGCGACCGGCGGCGACGCCGGCCTCTTCTTCGATCTGGTCGATAAAACGGAACCGTTTACCGTTGTCGTCGAAGACTGCGTCAGCATCGGGCGCGCGTTCGGAGGGGGCGTGGCCAGTTGCCTCTCTCGAGCGAAGGAACCGATCGTGTTCCGCCGCTGTCACCTCTGGGCGCTCGATTGGTGGGGAGATACGTCGGGTGCCTATGTGCGCGTCGAAAACAAAGAGATGCCAATGACGCCGGATGTCGTTTTCGAGGACTGCACGATGGTCGGTCCGCAGTGCGCCCTCAAGGGGAACAACTTCGGCTTTCACACATCCACGCATGTGAAACTGGCGCGATGCCGGCTGGTTGCGCTCAACTTCTCGCAGCCGCATGGGACGCCGACGGACGGAGTCATCCAGAGCGTTGAAGAAGGAAAGCTGCTGAAAGTCGCTCTCGAAGACTGCACAGTGATGGGCTACAAGGTCTTCGGCGTGATCGTGAAGAAAGGGACTGCAAGCGATATTCAATATACGACGACGGGCGATGTGAAAGCCTACGTGCAGTTTCAGCAGCAAGTCCCGAAGGGATTTCATCGCCTGGGACATTGGCCCTCCGATCTCTTCGAAACGCTCTCGCCACCCGCGCGAAATCGGCAAACGAAACTGCAGCAGTTCGGCAGAGTCGGGCGCGATCTGTGCGAGGCGTCGCCGGTCATCTGGAATGAGAAACTCGTGCTTCTCGAGTGTGTCCGTCCCGCCAGCGGGGGGACCGGCAAGGACCATTACCTCGCCATCAAGGATGTCGAGAGCGGTGCGGAGCTTTCGCGATTTGCGGAAGGATACGGACTGGCATCGGCGCTCGTGCATGACGGCGAGTTCCACGCGTTCGCGTCCCGACGAAGCGACGACGGCGACTGGAATGACGTGACGATGTTCTCGTCGCGCGACCTGAAAAGCTGGAAGACGAAAGTCGTCATTGAGCAGGAAAACGAGCATCTCTTCAACAGCTCGGTTTGCGTCGCGGGCAATCAGTTCGTCATGGCTTATGAAACGAACGATTCGCAGTACGCCCCGTTCTCGATCAAGTTCGCGACATCCTCCGACTTGCAGAACTGGACGAAGGTCCCCGGCGCCGTCTTTGGTCAAGACCGATACACCGCATGCCCGTGCATCCGTTACGTCGACGGCTACTATTACATGATGTACCTGGAACACCGGCAGCCTCGGTGGTTCTTCGAAACGTACCTCGCGCGGTCGTCCGATTTGAAAACATGGGAGCAGAGTTCCGCCAACCCGGTGCTCACCCCTGGAGTCGACGACGGCGTCAACGCATCCGACCCGGACATCGTCGAACATCGCGGCAAGACTCATCTCTACTACAGCGTCGGCGACCAGCAGACGTGGACGAAGCTCAAACGCGCAGTTTACCCCGGCTCGCTTTCCGATTTCTTCAAGGGTTATTTTGCGAACTCCGGGTCCGCGGCGAAGACCGATTCGCCGCAGACACCAAAGCGGCCCTGAGCTTCGTTCAAGATTTGCGACAAACGCAGGGAAGTGAGCGATTCCGGTGGGACGAAATGGCGGATTCCGACGAAGATCGACTGATCGACCCGACGGGGCTAATCCCACCACCAGCGCTTTTTGTCGGATTGCTGCGCCGATACCGATTCCCGCTGAACTTTATTGAGCCGCCGCTCGGTGTCCTGTTTGAATTCGAGGGCATCGATCGTTTCCAGAGGCCTGATGACGACACCGCCGCTGATCAACCCGACGATGAAGCCGCTCGATGCGCGGCGATGGTTCGCGAGACTGGCCACCTGCCTGGGAACATTCGACTTTGGAAACGACGTTCGTTGCTCGTCGAGAAACGTGGACATTTCCCAGCCGACTTTGGCCGCCAGCTGATCTTTGGTAATGATCGCACTCACGATGAGGAGGTCGAACAG
>JBFWWA010000659.1:0-3054 GCA_050246455.1 Planctomycetaceae bacterium | reverse complement strand
ACTCGCTGGAGGGCTTTGTATAGTGTTGTTGACTGATGTAGCGGGCACTCGCGGAGCGACGTCTGGTACGAATCAACTATGGAAGTCTCGACGAAGGGAAGGTGATCAGCACCGCACTCAGCCCTTACCGGCTCCTCTTCAGCCGCCGGAGCTGGTATGTCATCGGCAGGTCGTCGCTGCATCGCGAAGTTCGGACCTTCAACGTCGGCCGGATTCAAAAGGCGGAAATCCTCGAATACGCGTATCGGATCCCGCAACGATTCTCGCTCGATCGCTATCTCGGCGATGCGTGGCATCTCATCCGCGATTCCAGGAACCGGCACAAGGTCGTCGTCCGCTTTCAGAAACAGGTTGCGAAGAACGTTGCGGAAGTGCAGTGGCATCGCACGCAGAAACTCGTCTGGAACGAAGACGGCACGCTCGACTTTCACGCGCATGTCGACGGGCTGCAGGAAATTCAGTGGTGGGTGCTCGGTTACGGCCGCCAGGCTGAGGTGCTGGAACCGGAGAGCTTGCGCGTTCTGATCCGCCAGCATCTGGCCGCTTTGAACCGCACCTATCGTGCGTCCGGAAAGCCGGCGCATCGCCGCGCGAAGTAGCCCGCTCGATCGAAGGCCTCCCGGACGTGGGGAGTCAGCCTGAAACCAACACGCAAACAATTGCCAGATAATGACTTACAACGCATCCGTCGCCGCCAACTCCAATTGACCGATATCGGCCGACGCAGGTATACTCCCCGCCCCGAATTTCGTCCCGTCATGGATGACGCACGATGAACTCCCCTGCCCCGCGACACGTCATTCCGCTTGCGCCACACGAAGACCTGCGCGAAGCACGGTCGATTATTGATCAGGAAGCGCGCGCGCTGCTCGATCTTTCGCGACGGATCGACGAATCGTTCATTGCCGCGCTCGATCGAATCGTCCGCACAAACGGGCAGATCGTCGTCACCGGCATGGGGAAGGCAGGACTGATCGGCCAGAAAATCGCCGCAACGATGTCCTCCACCGGCACGCGCGCTGCGTTCCTGCATCCCTCAGAAGCGCTCCACGGCGATCTGGGGAAACTTCACTGCGACGATCTCCTGCTCGCGCTCTCCAACAGCGGTGAAACCGAAGAAGTCTGCCGGCTCCTTCCGCTGGTCCAGCGAACCGGCGCTCCGATCATCGCGATCACCGCAACGAAGACGAGCACACTTGGGCGAAATGCCGAGATCGTGATTGAACTCGGCCGGCTCCGCGAAGCCGGTCCGCACGGACTCGCCCCGACCACTAGCACAACAGCCATGCTCGCGCTCGGGGATGCACTCGCGCTCGTCGCCGGGCAGCGCCGCGGGCTGACACCCGAAAAATTCGCACTTTTTCATCCCGGCGGCCGTCTTGGAGATCAGTTGCGCACCGTCCGCGAAGTGATGCGTCAAGGCTCCGATCTCCGCACCGCCCCGTCGAGCGCCACGATCCGAGAAGCGTTCGTCGGACTCGGCAAACCGGGACGGCGAACCGGAGCCGTCATGCTCGTCGACTCTGACCAACGTCTTGTCGGTCTGTTCACCGACAGCGACCTCGCGCGCCTGCTCGAACAGCGGCGAGAATCCCAGCTCGACCGGCCCATCTCTGAAGTCATGACCTGCAACCCGCTCACAATCGGTCCCGAAAGGATGCTCCGTGACGCCGTCGAGCTCCTGTCGCAGAACAAAGTGAGCGAACTTCCGGTCGTTGACGTTTTTGAACAACCGATCGGGCTGATCGACATTACCGATGTTCTGGCGCTGGTGCCTTCGGAAGCGGCTGCCTGACCGATATTGCTTCATCGAACTTGAGGATTTGCCGTGTCGGCCTCGCGAGCTTCATCCAGTTGGACGCTTCTCGGTGCAAGCTTCACCGAACGCGCCACGCTCTCGACGCTGACCGCATCGATTCTCGTTGTCATGTACTGGGGTTATGCCGTCACGGTGGCGCCGCTCGTCAAGGCCGCCCCCATGCGGAACCAGCATCAACCGAAAATCAGTACGGCCATTCCCTCCGCCGGAAACAACTCGGCCGCGCGGGAGATGGCCGAGATCGCGCTGCCGCATCAGCCCTGGGCCGCCGACGCCTGGTACCAGGTCCGCACGCCCCATGCGTACGTTTATTTTCAGTCGTGGGCTACCGTTGATGGAAACGACAAGGCCGTCCGCTTCAAACCGTTCGCGGTTGCATGGCTGCAAAACGAGAAGCACAAAGACGAGCCGCCGATCACGATCTCGGCAGAGTCCGCCTACGTCACCTTCACATCTCCGTTCGACATTTCCAAAGTCGCGTCACTTCGGCTCGACAGCGGCGGTCTCGAAGGGGACGTGCTGATTACCGGGCCGAACGGACTCTGTGCGACCGGACGCGATTTCACGTTCGCAGAAGACGCGATGCGCCTCTGGTCCGACAGCCGCATCGAATTCGCGTTCGAAAAACATCGCGGCCACGCCCGCGGCGTGCAGATCGAGCTGATTCGCGGCGAACAGGACGACGACGAGACCCGCCCGGCCGTCGACGGAATCAAGAGCATTCGCTTCTTGCGCGACGTTGTGATGGATCTCGTTTCGGATCGCAGCGACAAACCCAAGCCCGGCGACCCACCGCCGATTCCGCTTAAGAAGCCGAAGGGGCCTGACATTGTCAAAGTCCGCAGTGACGGCAGCTTCGAGTACGTCCTCGAGACGAACATCGCCACGTTCGACACGAACGTGCGCATCTACCGGCCGAACGGCAAACAGCAGTATGACATGATCCAGAGCGACGACACGATCGTCCTCCTGTTCAAAAGGAAATTGGAAACGGCTCCGACGGATTCCGCCCCCAACAACGGCGGTTCCGGCGTCCCGATCGTCCAGACTTCCGCGACATCAACTCCCCAGGCGGCACCGACGAAAGCGAAGTCCGGAATCGATTCGGGCCTCACGCTCCACAAGCTGTTTGCACGCGGGAAAAATGTGGTCATTGCGTCCCAGAACAACACGCTCGACGGCCGCATGACCGCACTCGAGTACGACGCCGTGACGCGCGCCGTGCTGATGACCAA
>JBFWWA010000658.1:0-3062 GCA_050246455.1 Planctomycetaceae bacterium | reverse complement strand
TTGGTCGTTCAATTCCACTCCGGCCATCGTGTGCGGAAACGCACGGGTGGCCGGGTGGAGTCTCGGAGCGGGGAGACGGCTGATCGATAGCGCGACGTTACTCCGCGCCGCCGACCTCCTGCATTTCGAGCTGTCTCATCTTGCGGTAGAGATTCGAGCGATGCACGCCGAGCAGGCGGGCTGCTTCGCTCATGTTGTTCTGCACCCGCTTGATGGCGCGGCGGATGAACTCTCTTTGAAAATGCTTGGAAGCCATATCGAGCGACATATCCGCTGACGGTTCGCGGCCGAAGCTTTGGCCGGGGCTGAGAACCGGAAGCACGTCGGATTCTTCAACCCGTTCCCCCGCCGCGAGGAACGCAACGCGCTCCATCAGGTTCTTGAGCTCGCGGACATTGCCGGGCCAACTGTGCGACTGCAATCGGCGCCGCGCATCGGGCGCGAGCTTCAGGCTGGGGCGCCCGGCGCGAGCGCTGAAATCTTTGAGAAAATATTCGGCCAGCGGAAGAATATCCTGCGCGCGCTCGCGAAGCGGCGGCATCGTCTGATGCACGACGCTCAGCCGATAGTAGAGATCTTCTCGGAATTTCTTCTGCGCAACCGACTCCGCCAGATTCGCATTTGTCGCGGCGACGACCCGCACGTTGACCGGGATCGCCTGCGACCCGCCGACCCGCGTCACCACTTTCTGTTCGAGCACCCGGAGCAGCTTGGCCTGTCCGCCGGGACTCATATCGCCGATTTCATCGAGAAACAGCGTCCCGCCGTCGGCGAGCTCGAACTTTCCCTGACGAGGCTCCCGTGCGTCCGTGAACGCTCCCTTCTCATGCCCGAAGAGTTCGCTTTCGAGCAGCGATTCGGTCAGCGCCGCGCAGTTGACCGCAACAAACGGCTGCGATGCGCGCGGCCCCCGATAGTGAAGCGACTGCGCAACAACATCCTTGCCGGTGCCGCTCTCTCCCAGAATGAGCACCGGAAGATCGGTCGCCGCCAGCCGGTCGATGGTGGAACGTAGTGCAACGATCGCGGCGCTTTCACCGACGAGCTGGACGCCGCGCGTGACTCGTTCCGTCAACTGGTCGCGGCTGCGGATCAGCTGTTCGCGCTCGCGCGTGTTTTCAAGCGCGATGGCGGCGTGAAGTCCGAGTTGTGTGAGGGTCTCTTCATCTTCTTCGGTGAACCGCCCCTCGTTCTTGTTGAGCACCTCGAACGCGCCGATCAGTTGGCCCGCCGGATTCCGCAGCGGCTGACAAAGGAGATTGCGCGTCTTGAATCCGCTCGACTTATCGACGCTCCGATCAAATCGCGGGTCGGTATACGCGTCGTCGACGCGGATGGTCCGGTTGTTGTGAATCACCTCGCCGACAATACCGACGTTGTCGGGAAGTCGGAGGGTTCCCCCTTCCACGCCGAGCGCGGGGCACGCAATCACCTGTCCGTGGTCGCGGTTCCACTGGAAGATGCTCGCGCGCTCGCAGTCGAGCAGCGTCGTAGCTTCTTTCGCAATCAGCTCGAGAAGCGGCCGCGACTCCTTGATGCTCGCAAACGAGGATGCAATTTTGAGCAGACTTTGCAGTCGCTCGGCCTGTCGCTGCTGCTGCTCCTCGCGCGAAACCGAATCGATCCCCAGGCCGAAGGCACGCCCGATTCCAAGCACCGGCGAGAGCAGCGAATCCGCGAGCCCGCGGCCCGCCACGAGAAGGATATTTCCGGGACGCGATTCGCTCGGAATCGGCACGGCAATCAGCCCCCAGCTGGCCGGCTCGGCGACCTCCGTGAATCCCGCCGCCTCACGGTCGAGGACCTGCGTCAGCAGCGATGTCGGCAGTTCGTCAAACGGACAACGCCCATGCTCGGCTGCAATACTCCAGCCCGGCGACCGCCGCACCAGCGCCCCCCATTGAACGCCGAGCTCCCGGGGAATCTCAGCGATGAACCCACGGACAAACTCATCGACATCACGAGTTTTTCCCGCGCTCGCCAGCGCTCGCTCGCTCAGCCGGAGTGCCGAACCGGACTGTTCGGAATGCGTGAAAAGCGGATGCTCAACCCAGCGCATCCAGCGGTTTTTCATAGCCACGAGTCGTATGCTCCATCCGAGATCGTTTCCGATCTCGACTCAATTTGACTGTTCCCGGTCCAAGGCTGTGCCCATCCGGCACGGGGCTACTGTATCACAACGACTACAAACTGTCTTCACGAATTTCAACCGTACGGAACGATTCGAGCGATATCGCTCGGGCGCTGTTCCGCCGCACGTCCGCTCATTATCCTTGAGGCTTTGCAGGCTTCCGCCCCGCCATCGGACTTCACCGGGACGACCATGATTTACGCCAACATTTTCCTGACCGTAAAAGACGAACAGAAGGTCGACGAAATCCGCGCACTGCTCGCCGAGCAGGGGCGATTGTCGCGCGCGGAGCCGGGCTGTCTCCGATTTGAGGTCTATCATTCGCAGAATGATCCGCGCGTCTTCCTGCTCTGCGAACGATGGGAGTCGCAGGAAGCGCTCGACGTGCATCGCACCGCGCGCGCGTACAAGGAAATTTATCAGCCGAAGGTGCTGCCGTTCGTCGATCGAGTCCCGCATCCGTCGTCACTTGTCGAATGATTCGAAATTCATCTCGCATCACCCGTCGCCCGAACCGGTGCCCGGGTTCGCGTGTCGTTCGAGTCGCCCCTCCATCCACTGAGTCCGCTCTACCGCATTAACTGGAAAACACCGCGATGGCCAGAATTCTCAACAAGTACAGCTCCCGAGTGACGCAGCCCAAAATTCAGGGCGCATCGCAGGCCATGCTTTACGGCACCGGCTTGACCGCCGAAGACATGAACAAGACGCAAGTCGGCATCGCAAGCGTCTGGTACGAGGGGAACACCTGCAACATGCACCTGAACATCCTCGCCGAGAAGGTGAAGGAGGGCGTTCAGAAAGCGGGCCTCGTCGGAATGCGGTTCAACACCATCGGCGTCAGCGACGGCATCTCGATGGGAACCGAAGGAATGTCGTACTCGCTGCAATCGCGCGATCTCATCGCCGACTCCATTGAAACCGTCATGGG
>JBFWWA010000657.1:0-3075 GCA_050246455.1 Planctomycetaceae bacterium | reverse complement strand
GCATTACTTCTTCTCCGCGACGGGGTTCAGCAGGCTTTGAACGAGCACTCGATCGATGCTCACCGTTCCAGTGAGGTCGCGGACCGAGATTCGAAACGCGTCTCCTTCCTTGTCGAGGACCTCGAACGCGGCCTCCGCCGCTGAACCGTCCGAGTAGAAAAGTATCGCCGGTGACCACGTCTTGTTCACAAGCTGGACCGCATTCGGCAACAGTTGAAGAGCTTCGGATTGAAGTCTTTCGCCCGCATTGGAACCGTCTGCGGCACGAAAGCTGAGCGATTCCGGCAGCTCTCCCATCAAAGTTCGTGCGGTTGCAGCCGTGGTTCCGGCGGTCGATTCCGCGCCGCCTGAAAGATCGTCGCGATCAAAAGGAACAACGAACCAATTCCGGCCGCCCGGTTCGTAGCGGAACTGATAGGCGGCACCCGCATCGATCGCGCGGAGGCGAGCGCCAGCGATCGCCGTCCCGACTGTCTCGGCACTGCGCTTTAATTGATAATCGGCAAGCACATGTTCAAGAACAGGCCACGCGACCGCAGAAAGGAGCAATAGCACCGCAAGAACGAGCAGCATCTCCATCAACGTAAAGCCGCTATGCAATGAAGAGTCGCTCGCGCACCGCGAACCCTTGGCCGCCGTTTTGCGAACCTTCAGGCTTCGATATTGTGCGAGCCCCCCTGCCATTCCGTCTCAGTCTCTAGTCCAGTTGGCGATGTCGTCGCCGCCGCCGTCCTCGTTCTGACGATTCGGACCGGACGACCAGATTGCCGGCTTGCCGCTGTCGCCACCCTTTGTGTTCGGATATTCGTAGTAAAGCAGTTCGCCCCAGGCATCGTTCGGATCTTCTTCAAGATACGGTTTGAGCTGCTTGCCGTTGTATTCCGAAGATTCGAGCAGCGACATCAGTGAATCGCGACTGCCTTGCATGTATTCCCCGTCATGATCGACTGCGTAGAGTTTAAGCGCCTGCTCAAGGCCTTTGATGTTGGTGCGAGTGATGTCGATGTTCGCCTGCTGCTGCCGTCCGAGAAGCTGCGGTACGACCATCACGGCGATGACGCCCAGAATCGCAATGACCAGAAGAACTTCGAGCAGCGTGAAGCCGCTGCGCGCGCGTCGGCGGGAAACTTTCATATCCAAAACCTTTCGTAGTGAGGGATTCATTCGATTTTGACACAGGGCACAGACGTTCCTGCCTGTGCGGCATAGTTGTCTTTATGGATTCGTTCTTACAGTATCGTCGAGCTCTTCATGATCGGCAGCAGGAGTGCAACGACAACAAACAACACGATGCCGGCCATTACGGTGAGCATCACCGGCTCGAGCATCCGCACGAACATCTCCAGGTGACGATTCGTCTGGCGTTCCAGGTTCTCCGCCACGTCAACAAGAACCTGATCGAGGTTGTTCGCTTCTTCACCGACCGAAATCATTTCCACGATCTCATCAGGAAACTGCTGACTCGCCGCGAGCGGTGGGGCCAGAGACTTTCCGGTCGAAACGCTTGTCGAGGCAACGGCGATCGCGTCGGAAAGTACGCGATTTCCTGTCGCGTCACGCGCAATATTGAGCGACTGCAGAATCGGCACGCCATTCTTGAGCAGCGTTCCGAGAATACGACAGAAGCGGGCAAGCGCAAGGCTGCGCACGATTGGACCGACTCCGGGCGCCTTGAGACGCAGCTTATCGAGACGAACTCGTCCTTCCTCGTCCCGAAACATACGAGCCAGGCCATAAGCAGCAATACCGAGCAGGATGGCCCCAAGGATCCAGTAATGGCGGACAAAGTCGCTCATCGACATCAACGTCGTCGTCGCCCACGGAAGATCGCCCCGAACGGCCATCCGTTCGAATATCGGCGCGAACTTCGGAACGAAAAACGCGAGCATCGCGATCACGATGGCCGATCCCATCACCAATAGAAAGACCGGGTAGATCATCGCACCGACGACGCGGCTCTTGAGGCTCTCCTGGTGTTCGGTAAAAGCGGCGATTCGTTTCAGCACGTCTTCCATAAACGCGCCTTCTTCACCGGCGCGAACCATACTCACGGCCAGCTCCGAGAAAACCCGCTGATGGTGACGCATGGCCTCGGCCAGCGGTGTTCCTTCCTGCACCCGCTCACGGACATCCCGCACGACTAGCCTGAAGCCCTGGTGCGCCAGTTTGTTTTCCAGAAGTTCCAGTGAGCGAAGCAGCGGAACGCCAGCCTTCAACAGGTCTGCCAGCTGCGTATAGAAAACGGCGAGATGCCGGGCCGGCACGCGGCGGGCCGTCGAACTCTTGTGTACCGTTTCCTGCCGGACGTTGACCCGGACCGGAAACAGGCTTTGCGCTGCCAGCAGTTGCAGCGCTTCCTGCTCGGATGCGGCCGACAGCACGCCGTCAACCTGACCACCGGAAGCAGCACGAGCGATGTACTGAAAGTCGGGCATTTTTCGGCCGAGGATGGAGGTTCGCGTGGCGTGGTACGGAAGTGGTGAAACTCTCAGGTGCTGTTCGCTATCGACTCAGATCCCTTAAAACACCTACAGGATTTTGTCAGCCAGAGACACGTCCAGCGTGCTTCCGCCGGACCGGATGAACGATGTCTCCCTTTGTGACACGGGCGACTTCGTCGACGCTCGTCACTCCTTCGACAACCTTCCGCCATCCACACTGACGGAGAGTCATCATTCCCGCTTCGAGGGCGTGTTCAAGAACATGCACGGCGCTCGCCCGTTTGATGCAGAGTTCGCGGACCGTATTGTCGGTTGCCAAAAGCTCGAAGATTCCGGTTCGACCAGCGTAGCCGGTTTCGCGGCAGGCCCGACAGCCGTTCGCCTTGAAGATTCGCTCTGGCAGTGGTTCGGGGAAGTCCGGCGGCAGATCGTCCATATCCGGCGTGTAGGCAACTTTGCACTTATTGCACAGAACTCGCACAAGCCGCTGCGCGAGCACCCCTTCGACGGTACTTGCTACAAGATATGGCTCAACGCCCATCTCAATGAGGCGTGTGAAAGCGCCGGGAGCGTCGTTCGTGTGCAAAGTGCTGAACACGAGGTGACCTGTCAACGACGCCTGGATCGCGCTTTG
>JBFWWA010000656.1:0-3077 GCA_050246455.1 Planctomycetaceae bacterium | reverse complement strand
CTTCCGATCTAGATTTTCGGCGAAGTCGAAAGCGTGAAGGCAGTCAGCGATCTCTACGCTCCTGTTGCCGGCGAAGTCATTGCGGTGAATAATTCGCTCGAGGAGGACCTTGGCGTTCTTTCGACCGATCCGTACGGCAAGGGCTGGATGATCCGGCTCAGAATTGCCGATCCCTCGACGCTCGGGTCACTTCTCGACCGTCAGGCGTACGAAGCACACTGCGCGGCAGAAGAGCAGCATTGATCGACCGCGGGCCGACGGAATACCTGCAGCAAGAGGATTTGAGTGACCTATCTTTTCAACTCTCCGCACATCGAACGCGAAATGCTCGCGGCGATCGGCGCGGAGTCGATCGACACTCTCTTTGACCAGATTCCATCCGAGCTGCAGCTCAAGCGGGCACTCGATCTGCCCGCTCCCCTGACGGAAATGGAACTCGAGGAAACGGTTCGCGAGTTCGCGTCGCGCAACCGCGGCGCGTCATCCGCCCCCTGCTTCCTCGGCGGCGGTGCCTACGATCATTACATTCCGGCCGCGGTTGATGAAATCGCCTCGCGCGGAGAGTTCTACACGGCCTACACCCCTTACCAGGCGGAAGCGAGCCAGGGGAGCCTGCAGGCGTTCTTCGAGTATCAGAGCCTCATCTGCGAGCTCACCGGACTCGACGTCTCGAACGCCAGCTTGTACGAGGGTGGAACGGCCGTCAGTGAAGCGGCGTTCATGTCGATGCGGGTGACGGGACGGCACGGGAAAGTCGTCGTGGTCGGTTCCGTCCATCCGGAGTATCGGGAAGTCCTTGCAACCTACCTGCAGAATATCCAGTGCGAGCTGGTCGTCGTCCCGACTCCCTCGGGCGTCGCCGATCTGGATGCAGTCGCAGCCGCGGTGGACGACACGACGGCTTGCCTCATCGTGCAGCATCCGAACTTCTTCGGCTGCCTGGAACCGGTGGCCGAGCTTTCCGCAATTGCCGAAAAGCATGGCGCACTTTACGTCGTGTCGTTCGATCCAACGAGCGTCGGCCTGATCAAACGACCGGGCGATTACGGCGCGGATATCGCCGTCGCGGAGGGCCAGCCGCTGGGCATCCCCCTGCAATACGGCGGACCGCTTCTCGGGATTCTTTCCTGCCGTGATGAATACGTTCGCAAGATGCCGGGCCGGCTCGTCGGGCAAACGGTGGATCGCAACGGCAAGCGATGTTTTGCTCTCAATCTGCAGGCGCGCGAGCAGCACATCCGCCGCGAGAAAGCCACGAGCAACATCTGCACGAACCAGGGCCTGCTCGCGCTCCGAGCCGCCGCCTATTTGTCATTGGTCGGACGACAGGGGCTCCGCGAAGTCGCAGAACTCTGCTGTCAGAAAGCGCACTATGCGGCCGAGCAACTGACGAAGATCAGCGGCGTGCGACTCGCTTTCGACAAGCCGTTCTTCAAGGAGTTCGCCCTGAAGTGCGAGTTCGGCGCTGCGGAATTCGTTCGACGAGCTCACCAGTCCGGCATTGATGTCGGGCCGACGCTCAGCCGTTTTTCCTTCGCTGGGAATTCGAGTGTCGACGGGAACATTCTGCTGGTGGCCGTCACGGAAAAGAGGACCCGCAAAGAAATCGATGCACTGGTCGACGCAGTGCGAGGTTAGACGTTGAGACAGATTAGAGATCAGGGCTGATGCTCAGGGACCGGGCATCAATCCGCAAGCGGCCATGATTCGGAACTCGAATGCGAAACACGCTGGCGACAAAACTGTTGAACGAACTCTCGGTCGAAGGGCGGCGCGCCGCTGTTTTTCCACCGAGCGACGTTCCTTCGCGTCCCGTCGAAGAACTCATCCCGGCCGACCACCGCTCGGCCGCTCCACCCGCGCTCCCGGAGCTGACGGAGCCCGACGTCATCCGCCATTTCGTGAATCTGTCGACGCTGAACATGTCGGTCGACACGCACTTCTATCCGCTCGGCAGCTGTACGATGAAGTACAACCCGAAGCGGCATGAACGGCTCGCGCGGTTTCCCGGAATTGTCGACCTGCACCCCTTTCAGACCGAAGAGCGTTCTCAGGGGATGCTGGCCATGCTGTTCGAGATGCAGCAGATGCTCGGCGAGATCGCCGGGTTGCCGGCAGTCTCAATGCAGCCGGCTGCCGGAGCTCAAGGAGAGTTCACGGCGCTGCTGGTCGCCGCAGCGTACTTTCGGTCGCGTGGCGAGAATCGCACGCGAGTCCTTTTCCCGGCGAGCGCCCACGGCACGAATCCGGCGAGTGCCGCACTGGCCGGATTTGAATGCGTGCAGCTCAGCGGCTCCAATGACGGGCTCGTCGATCTCGACGAGCTGGCCTCAAAGCTCGACGACAAGACCGCTGTCTTCATGCTCACGAATCCGAACACCCTCGGACTGTTCGAGCGGGACATCCCCCGAATCGCGAAGCTCGTGCATGACGCGGGAGGGCTGGTCTATATCGACGGCGCCAACATGAATGCGATTCTCGGCGTCACGCGCCCCGGCGATTTCGGCGGCGACATGATGCACTACAACGTCCACAAAACGTTCACCGGCCCGCACGGCGCCGGCGGACCGGGAGCCGGACCGATCGCGGTTCGCGACTTCCTCGCGGACTTTCTCCCCGGCCCCGTCGTCGTTCGCGAATCGATGTCCGGGAACGAAGACCTCTATCGGCTCGTCGACCCTCCGAAGACCATCGGCCGCGTCCGCAGCTTCTTCGGAAACGTCGGCATCCTGCTGCGGGGATACTTCTACCTGCGCACGCTCGGTGCCGTTGGGGTGCGCGCCGTGTCGGAAAATGCGGTGCTCAACGCAAACTACCTCAAGAGCATTCTCAGCGACATCCTTCCGGCTGCACACGGCGAAAGATGCATGCATGAGTTCGTCGCATCCGCGCGAGGCATCCAGAAGGAGCACGGCATTTCGGCAATGGATATCGCGAAGCGGCTGCTCGACTTCGGCTATCACGCTCCGACCGTCTATTTTCCGCTCGTCGTTCCGGAAGCGATGATGATGGAGCCGACCGAGACGGAATCGAAGGAAACGCTCGATGCTTTCGCGGCGGCAATCCGCGAAATCGTT
>JBFWWA010000655.1:0-3086 GCA_050246455.1 Planctomycetaceae bacterium | reverse complement strand
TGCACGGCAATCACCCCGTCGAGCGCGAGCAGCGTCCGCTGCACTTCGGCAGGTTCGAAACCTTTGGGGACTGCCTGCATCGCGAGATCGAGCGATTCGCGGAGCAGTTCCCACGTACCGACACCGATCACAAGTGCAATCATCAGGCTTGCAACCGGGTCGATCCAGGTCCAGCCGGTAAAGCGGATGCCGAGCCCGGCAATGACGACTGCCAGCGAGATGCCGGCGTCGGCCGCCATGTGCAGGTAAGCGCCTCGAATGTTGAGGTCCTCTTTCCGGCCTCGCAGAAACAGGAGAGCGGTGAGCGTGTTGATGACTACGCCGACCGCGGCAACGATGATCACCACCGTCCCTTGGACCTCCGCGGGAGAGAAAAACCTTCGGAGGGCCTCCCACGCAATCCCGCCGGTCACGAACAGCAGGATCAACGCGTTGGAGAGCGCCGCCAGAATCGTCGAACTCCGCCAGCCGTACGTCCGCCGCTCGCTCGGCGGGAGCTGGGCCAGGACGTGGCCTCCCCAGGCCAGCAGGAGCCCGAGGACGTCGCTGAGGTTGTGGCTCGCATCCGAAAGCAGCGCCAGCGACCCGCTCCAGAAACCGAACCCTGCTTCGAGCAGAATGTAAGCCCCGTTGAGGGCGACGCCGGCCGCGAACGCCCGCGAGTAATTCGCGGGGCCGTGATGATGCCCATGATGGTGGTGATGCTCCATCAACCCACCTTCAACTTGTCGCGGAATCTGGCCATCAGCCTGCTGCTTTCGGCGGGTGCAGGAAGGACGCGGTTCGAGTAACATCGTAGCGAACGGCGGCCGATTCCGCTGCCGCGCCGATCGATCGCAGCGTTCGCGACCCCTCCAACGTCATTCACCGTTCCGGCAGAGAGTCGACTCGTGCCTGAAGGCAAACAGAAAGTCTCTTACCTCCTGTTCGACGTCGAAGCGATCGGCGACGGCGACCTCATCTCGCGCGTCCGGTATCCCGATCAGAAACTCAGTCCCGCCGCCGCGCTTGCGAAGTACCGCAAAGAACTGATCGCCGAAAAAGGAAAGGACGTTCTGCCGACGACGTTCGTGCTCCCGATCGCCGTTGCCATCGCGAAAGTGGCGGCCGACTTCCGCCTCGTCGATCTCATCGTGCTCGACCCGCCGGAATTCCGACCGCACGAGATCGCGAAACGGTTCTGGCAAGGCTGGATTCATTACGGTCGGCCGGCGTTCGTCACCTACAACGGCCGCGGCTACGACCTGCCGGTGATGGAGCTGGCCGCCTACCGCTACGGCCTGAGTGTTCCCGCCTGGTTCAACGTCGACGCCCGCTCCTACGAGCAGTCTCGCAACCGTTACAATACCGAAGCGCACATCGACCTCATGGATCTCTTCTCGAACTTCGGGGCGTCGCACGTTTCGGGGGGGCTCAATCTCCTCGCGAATCTCATCGGCAAGCCGGGAAAGACCGGCATCGACGGCTCGAAAATTCAAGACATGTACGACGCCGGCAAGGCGACCGAGATTAATGACTACTGCCGCTGCGACGTCCTCGACACCTACTTCGTCTTCCTCCGCAGCCGTGTGCTCCTCGGCAAACTCTCCCTCGCAGACGAGCAGGAGATTATGGACGAGACGAAGGCATGGCTTGAAGGAGAAGCGAAGAACTGCACCGCCTACCGCCACTACCTCGAACACTGGGGAGACTGGCAACCGCCGGAGTGAGGGCAGGCCTTCGGGCTTCAGGCGGTCAGGCTTCAGGCCGCGTCGTTGTGGCCGGTCTCCGCTGGTTGTGGCCGGTCTCCTGACCGTGCCACTCCGAGTGACCGAAGGTCTCAAGAAAACTCACCCGCGTGCGCTTCCCAGGGAGACCTGCGGTCGTCGGATGTGTCGTGGCCAGGAGACCCCGACGCAATAGAGCAAAAACAGAGCGACCACCGAGGGTCGGACGATCGCGTCGAACATTTCGCAGTTTCGTGCAACCTTTGCAGAATCGCCGGAGTTTGTTCAACGGTTGCACACGGCGGAGGGGATCTGCGCCAAAGGTTGCATGCAACCTTTGGGGTTAACCCGATGCAACGCTTCCTGTGCGCCCCGGCACTGCGGTGCCGATTCGGTTCACCTCTCCTCCTTCGAGCAACGCTGAGGCTCTCAAACGGGACTCGCAATGGCGTCCCCAAGCTTTCGCCCGTGGGGCCGAGGTTTCCGGCGGCGGCAAAACTTGTCCCCTCTCCCCGCCGGGGGAGAGGGCCAGGGTGAGGGGGCTTCCGGCTGAGCGACTTACCTGTGGAATTCGTTCGCAGGGAAATTTTGCGTCGATGTCGTGACCCAACGATGGCCATGCGTTGCGGGCTCGACCCTTCGCACCGCGACATCGTCGCGACTCTTTCCGACTCGACTGAGCTCGTCGCCGGCCGCAGGGGAAGAGGGGAGATTGCCCGGAACTCGGGTCGTACGCATTGAGCCTGCGAATGGCGTGGTGTAATTGCACGAAGACCACGCCCTTGGCAGGGCGTGCCACCCCGCGCGCTTGTCTGGGCTTGCTGCCTGGCCGCAAGGGGCGAGGGTTGTCCGCGTGATCGCGGAATCCGGTTCGGGTTGTGAAAGATCATCGGTCGTGTGCGACCGCGGCATTCAGAAACGCCATCGCACTCACCGCGATTCCATCATGCGCGCAATTCGAAATCGGTCAAGGAGCGCTTCAATGAGATCTCACAGAAAACTCAAAACTCATGGAGATCTCATCCATGTCTCGCGCCTCATCCGCGGAACATGTTTCATGTTACAACGAAGTCACTCCCCCAGGTTTCGGAATTCGCGTTCGTCGGTCGGTGCGAAGCTTCGTTTGGGGATCGCAACGCGCAACCGATACTGCTGATTGAATCGCCTGTCCCGCAGATATTTCTTGATCCTTGCGCGGGCGAATCGCAGAATCTACCTTGAACAATTCCTACTGGGGGAAGGTCATGAAGAACTTCACGGCATTGCTTCAGAGCGCTTTTTCCAAGTTTGTGGATCCAGAGCGCGACGAACGCGTGGCGGAGCTCGTCGTCAGGTTGAAACGAGGATTGCATAAGAGCAGAGACCAATACGACCTCGAAG
>JBFWWA010000654.1:0-3097 GCA_050246455.1 Planctomycetaceae bacterium | reverse complement strand
TTCAAGCGTCGTTGCGCGTGGTATCCTTTGAATGGTGACCGAAACGACCACCCGGCGTCCCGGACACCCCCCGCTGGTTTCTCCCCCCCTCGCACCCGGCTGCACAACATGAGACCCGGTTGCCCGCAACTTCATACCGCATCGCCTCTCACGCGCCGCGACATCCTGCGCGCCGGCAGTGTGGGGCTGTTCGGTCTGTCGTTGCCGAAGCTGCTGGAAGGGCGTCTTCGCGCGGATTCACTGATCGCAGAATCAAAGCCGATTTCCGCTTCGAGTTTCGGCCGCGCGAAATCGTGCATTCTGCTCTTCATGTGGGGGGGACCCGCGCACCAGGACACGTTTGACCTCAAGCCCGATGCACCGGTCGAGGTCCGTGGCGAATTCCAGCCGATTTCGACGAACGTTCCCGGGACGCAAATCTGCGAACACTTTCCGCAGCTCGCCAGCCGCGTCGACAAGCTCGCCATCATCCGTTCCATGACGCACGGCGACGTCAACCACACAACATCGACTCACTACCTGCTCACGGGGCAGCCCCCTCCGGCATCGGCCGTCGATCTGCGGGGAGACTGGCCGCACATCGGCGCGGTCCTGTCGAAACTTGGCCGGGGTCGCGGTCCGTTGCCTCCGTTCGCGCAGATGCGCCCCAAACTCCCGAACGACGTGCCCCGGTTCGTCGAACAGAGTCACGGGCAATCGGCGGGCTGGCTCGGCCCGACGTTCGATCCCCTCACGATCGACGACGATCCGAATCTGCCAAGCTATCGCGTCGGCGATTTCGTTCCGCTCCCCGAAATCTCCGCGCGGCGCCTGGAGGACCGGAAGAGGCTTCTTTCCGACGTCGACAGTGCGCGCCGTCTGATGGCCGAGAGCGTCGGCATTGAAGCGCTCGACGGCCACTATCAGCGGGCGTTCGAGCTGCTCGACTCGGCCGTCGGCCGCGATGCCTTCGACCTCACGCGCGAGCCGGAAGCGGTCCGCGAACGTTACGGCAAGAATCCGCATGGTCAGTCGGTGCTGCAGGCGCGCCGTCTCGTCGAACGGGGTGTCCCGCTCGTCACCGTCTTCTGGCCGAGCGACGGCATCAAGAACGTCAGCGTCTACTGGGACACGCACAGCCGGAACTTCGTGGACCTGAAGAATCGTCTGATGCCTCCTGCCGACCAGGCTTTCTCCGCGCTGCTCGACGATCTCCAGGAGCGCGGGATGTTCGACGAAACGCTCGTTGTGTGGACCGGCGAGTTCGGCCGCACTCCGAAGGTCGGGCAGGTGAACAGCGACGCGGGCGCGGGGCGCGACGGGCGCGACCATTGGCCGAACTGCTTTACCAGCGTCCTGGCCGGGGGAGGATCGAAGGGTGGGCTCGTATACGGGACGTCGGATCGGTACGCCGCCTACCCGGCTTCCAACGCCGTGCAGCCGGTCGATCTGACCGCCACGATCTATCACCTGCTTGGAATACCTGAAGAACTGACGCTTCAGGATTCTCAGGGGCGCCCGCTGGTCGTCTGCCCCGGTCGTGCCATTGGCGAATTGTGCGCCTGACAGCGGTTTGGGGGGCGGCCCGCAACGGTCTGTGCGGGCAATCTCCGGCGAACCTCCCCCCTTCTTGACTTCCGCGAGAACGGAGGCTTATAAGGAATAGGTTCGCGTGCGGAATTCTTACCAGCATTGCGGCCGATGTTTCGCGTCTCTGCTCTTCTTGTTCCCCTCAGGAGCGTATGCGATGACTTCCCGAATTCTTCGATCGAGATCGTTTACGGCATCGCTCTTCGTTGCGCTCGTTACCGTCGGAGTCGGCTGTTCGAGTTCGGATAGCGGGGAATCGGCGAAGAAGGGCGAAGGGGAAGCCGGCGCGCAGAACGCCGCACCGGCGGCCGATGCCCAGGCGGCTGCTCCCGCTGCGAATGGAGCGGCTCCGCAGGACGACGAGAAAGGTCGCCGCGCCACTCGCAAGAATGCAAAGCTGGAAGAAGCTGTCGCGAAAGCCAAAGAGAAAGACAAGAAGGGTGGAGACAAGCCGGCGGCTGCTGCGGCGGCTGCACCCACGAAGCTCAGCACGGAAAACCCGGCCGAGTGGAAAATGGAAGATCTGAAGGTCGCGCTCAACAAGAAAGACCCGCGCTACTCGGCCGCTGTGGCGATGCAAGGTGCGAAGTCGCAGGGTGATGCCGGAGCCGCGGCTGGACTTTCTGAACTGCTCGCCTCGGTGGCCAAGATGCCGGCCGATGGTTCGGCAACGCAAGCTTCGGCGAAAGGACCTGCACGTCGGAAGCGGAGCTCGAAACGGGGTGGCGATGATGAAGAACCTGCCGATCCGACGGCCGCCGCGCCGGCTGCCGCACCTCCCGCCGCGGCGGCGGCTCCGCAACCTGCCGCGGGACCCCATCCGGCCACTCAGCCTGGTTTCAAACTGAATTTTCGTCGCGGCGATGATCCGTGAAACTTCGAAATTGAGCTGCGCGAGGCTCGGTGGAGAACGTGCGATCTCTCCACGAACTCCCCTTTGCCTTGCTTGAGTCACTGCACATCACTGCCGGCGATCCGTGCGATGGAGATTGATGATGAATAATTCCCCCCGGATGGCCGAAACGGAACAGCGCGCCCCTTTGCGCTCCTTGCGTCTTCTCTGTGCGCTGATCGTGCTGGTGGCATCGGTATCCGCGGCGCGCGCGCAGAACCCCGCCGATCCTCAAGCTGTTGCTCCTCCGGGTCCGCCGCAGTTCCGGAAATCGGAGGCGCTCGCTGCAACGATTACCGCGCTCGCGCTCAACAACACGGAGCCCGCCTGGGATGCGCTCAAGAAAATCCTGACGGGAGAAACAGTCACGGCGGGGCACGACCATGAAGCGGCGAAGATCGTGCTCAATCTCTGGGTGGGACGTCGAACCCCGGAAGCCGATGCATTCCTGGTGCAGTTGATCTGCGATGCCGAACAGATCCGTCAGGGAAAGGGAACGTACAACGCTCCGGAACTGAGGAAAGATACCGCCGAGGTTCTTTCGCTCGCTGCATCACCGGGACTGCGCGGAATGCTTGCGGCAAAGTTTGTCGAGAAGCAGACATCAGAGGAAGCGCGCGGGGCGATTGCGATGGT
>JBFWWA010000653.1:0-3098 GCA_050246455.1 Planctomycetaceae bacterium | reverse complement strand
ACACGCTGGAGATTGATTCCTGAACGAAGACGGTCGTGTCGTACTCGATCCGATATTCCACTCCCTCCGGAAACTTCGCTTTGATCTCTTCCATTCTCTCGCGGATCGCTGTCGCGGTATCGAGCGCGTTTGAGCCCGGAAGCTGAAAGATGGCAAGGGTCACCGACGGCTGGCCGTCGAGGTAGCTGTTGACGTCGTAGTTTTTGGCACCGAGCTCGACGCCGCGATCGGTGATCTTGCCGCTTTCATCGCGCGTCGTGTCGCGCACTACGTCGCGCAGGTAAACAACCTGCCCCTCCGCCCCGGTTTTGAGCATGATGTCTTCGAACTGTTCTTCGCTCGAAAGACGTCCCTGTGTATTGATGGGAAGCTGAAACGGAACGGCGGCTCCCTGAGGAACAGGGGGCTGGCCGATTCGTCCGGCCGCCACCTGCACGTTCTGTTCGCGAATGGCACGCACAACGTCGCTCGCGGTCATCTGCCGGGCAGCGAGCTTGTTCGGGTCGAGCCAGACGCGCATGCTATAGTCGCGCGGGCCGAGGAAGGCGACATCGCCGACCCCCTTGATGCGCGCGAGCTCATCCTTCACGTTGAGGGTGGCGAAGTTACTCAAGTAGAGCTGGTCGTAGCTGCCGTCGGGCGAAATCAGATTGACGCACAAGAGAATGCTTGGCGACTTTTTCTTCGTCGTCACGCCGGTTCGCTTCACATCCTCGGGCAGCTTTGCCTCCGCGACCGCAACACGGTTCTGAACGAGCACCTGGGCCGTATCGAGATTCGTGCCGAGTTCGAACGTCACGTCGAGATTCATCTGGCCGTCGTTCGTGCACTTCGACGACATGTAGAGCATCCGCTCCACGCCGTTGATTTCCTGTTAGATCGGCGTGGCAACCGTTTCGGCGACGGTGACGGCGTTCGCACCGGGATAGTTCGCAGTCACCTGGACCGTCGGGGGAGCGACATCGGGATACTGTGCAACAGGCAACTGCGAAAGCGCAACGCCGCCGACAATCACGATGACGACGGAGAGGACCGTCGCAAAAATCGGTCGGTCGATGAAAAAATGGGAGATCATGACGAAATTTTCCGATCGGGTTTAGAATCGCGCAGTGTGCAGCAGGGCCAACGTCACTTGCCGGCGGACGTCACGGCATTCCCCTCGGCATCGACCGGCTCGGCGGGGTAATTCACGCGCGCCCTCTGCAACCCGAGAACGATGACCTGATCCTTGGTGCTGAGCGGTTCCTCGTCCTTATCGCTTCCCAGAATCACGCGCATGCCGTCATCGAGCAGTCGGCCTGAAGTAATGTTCCGCCGAAATACGATGTTCTGGTCGTTCAGGCAGAGAACGTACTTCTTGTCCTGATCGGTGAGTATCGCCGTTTCTGGTACGAGCAGCGCCTGGTATTTTTCGCTGATGGGAATGCGGACCTTGACCCGTTCACCGGGAATAAAAAGGGCGTCGTCGTTCTTCACTTCGGCTCGAACCTGGATTGTTCCAGTGCCCGAATCGATCCGGTTCTCGGCGAAATCGAGAATTCCCTTGTGCGGATAGCCGTTATCGATGTCGCGGCCGAATTCGATCGGAATCTGCGCCTCCTTCAACGGTTTTTTCGCAACATCCGGATCCGCCTTTGATCGGCCGGCCCGGTAATTCTGCAACGATCGCTCATCGACATAGATATAGATCTGAATCGGATTGATCTTCACGATCGTGGTCAGCAGCGGATCGCTTCCGCCGGCATTCACAAGGTTTCCGGCAGTGAGATAGGCCCGGCTGATTCGTCCGCCGATCGGTGCGGTGATCTTTGAGTACTCGAGATCGAGCTTGCGCCGCTTGATCTCCTCGAGGGCAGAAAGGTACTGGGCCGCGAATGATTTGGTGGCAGCCACCATTTCGTCGACCTGACTCTGAGTTGAAGCCCCCTTGTTCAACAGCTCGGTGTAGCGTGCTTCTTCCTTCCCTGCGCGCTCGCGCTGAGCCAGGGAGATGTTCGCCTGTTCGGTCGCACGATCGATTTCCGCCTGGAACGGGCGGGGGTCCAGCTCAAACAGGAGTTGTCCCTCTTCCACGATCTGGCCGTCGGTGAAATGGACCTTCTGAATATGTCCACGGACCCTTGAGCGGACCTCGACCGTTTCCGATGCCTGCAGCCAGCCGCTGTACTCGTCAAAATCGACCAGTTCTCGCTGTTCGAAGCGCTGAACCGTCACTTTCGGCGGTGCTGCAGCCGACGGAGCAGACGCAGCGGAACTGCCGCAGCCAGAGTTCATCGCGCTACTGACGGACATCGCTCCGCAAAACAATGCGGTGGAAATTCTCATTTTCATGACCTCGCCTCCCCAAACCGATGAGTTCGCGGATACGTTAACAGGGTGCCCAGCCCCGGCACAATCACCGCAATCGGGAATAACCCGGTCATTGCCTCGATTCCTGCGTGAATGCACGTCGTCGGCAAGCCGGGTGTCAGGTTTTCGTAAAGATCTCTGGTCAAAGTAACAACGCTTGAATACGCCAGTGCATGCCGCGGCGAGCTCGCAGAGTGACTCGGAACGTCCGTAGACCGGGCCAGAATCATGACCGCTCAAGCGAGCTTGCTGAAAATCTGGAAATCGATCCTTACGGAACAGCGCGGACGTGCAGTCAATCAATCTCGGGAATGTACTTATAAGGATAGTTCGGTTCTCGGTATTTGCCCGCCTTCTGCCGTTTGGGAAGTTTGACTTTTTCGCGTGAGATTTCCTTGTAGGGAATCTGACTGAGGATGTGACGAATGACGTTGAGCCGGGCGCGCTGCTTGTCGTCGGAGCGGACCACGAACCAGGGAGCCCACGCGGTATCGGTCGATGCGAACATGGCATCCCGGGCGCGCGAATAGTCGAACCAGCGACTGTACGACTTCAGGTCCATCCCCGTCAGTTTCCAGATTTTCCTCCCGTCGTGAATTCGGCTGGCCAGCCTTCGCGTCTGTTCCTCCGGGGAGACTTCAAGCCAGTACTTCAGCAGGATGATCCCCGATTCCACCATCGACTTCTCGACCAGCGGAACGGTGCTGAGAAATTTCTCCGCCTGCTCTTCGGTGCAGAACCCCATCACA
>JBFWWA010000652.1:0-3099 GCA_050246455.1 Planctomycetaceae bacterium | reverse complement strand
GAATATCGGTCTCGATGTTGACCACGTCTCCCTGCCGGCGGATGCCGAGCGTGGTGACTTCCAGCGTGTGCGGAATGAGTGCCACGCTGAATCTGTCGGCTTCGACTTCGACGACCGTCAGGCTGATTCCGTCAACGGCGACCGAACCTTTCGGCACGAGCTGCCGTGCGAGTTCTGCCGGCAGGCGGAACCAGATTGTCACCCAGTCTCCTTCGATTTCAGCGCTGTCGATGCGGGCCGTGCCGTCGACATGTCCCTGAACGAAGTGCCCGCCGATGCGCCCGTTGGCGGGAAGCGATCGCTCGAGATTGACGGCGCTGCCGGCTTGAAGCGTTCCGAGGTTCGTCTTCGAAAGGGTCTCGGCACCGGCCTGGAATTCCCAGCGGTTGCCGTGGAACGCGACGACGGTGAGGCAGCAGCCGTTGATGGCGATGCTGTCGCCGAGCGAGAGGTCGTCCGCCATTTCGGGGGGCGCGTCAAGGATCAGTCGGATACCGGCGTCTTCCTGCCGAATCTCGAAAATACGACCCTGGCCTTCGACAATCCCCGTGAACATCGCCATCCCCATCGGCGGAAAAGATATGGGGAGGACGTCGCTCGCAGGCAGCCGGTCCACAGTCCCCGTCCCGCGCGCGTCGGCTGAAAACAGCGACGCCGGTCGGGGATCCCGATGTGTAAACCACCCCATCTTGAGAGTCTGTCAAGGCTCTGCGGTTTTGTCAACTTGCGGGTGCATCCGCCGCGAAATGAGCTCGCTCCAGGCGGCCCGGAGCGGCGAGGCGAAGGCGAAGTAGCAGAAGATCAGCGGGAGCGCCATGTACGGGACAAGAAACACGACCGCCAGCGTGAAGACGAGCTGGATCAGGTGGGCCCGGGGGCGCTGCCCACGGAAAAGCTGATTGAAGACGTGCGAGTAGCGGATCCGCGAAACCATCAGGCACGCGACGGCAAACGTAATCAGCGGCAGGATGAGCGTCGTCAGCGGAATCAACCATTCCGCGATCTGGTGGGCGCGCGTCGAAGGGTCTTTCGCGATGTATTGAAGCCCGGTGATCGCGATCGGGAACGAGGCGACGGTACCGGCGGCGGCGGGCGACGGCAGTCCGCTGAAGAATTCGTGCGAATCGTCGTCATCGGTTTCGACGTTGAACCGGGCGAGCCGCAGGAGGGCGCAGACGACGTAGAGTGCGGCAATCACCCACAGGAAGCGCGGAAAATAGGCGAAGGCGAAATAGTCGTTTGCCTTGGCCGCGAGCTCTTTGTTGAACTGCAACATCAGAAATGCGGGCGCAGCGCCGAAGCTGAGAGCATCGCAGAGGCTGTCGAGCTGCGCGCCGAAGTCGGTCGTTTGACGCGCCCAGCGTGCGGCGCTTCCGTCGAGCATGTCGAAGACCATCGCCACGAAGATCAGTGTTGCAGCAAAAAAGAGCTCGTTCCCGGCGGCGGTGTCGAACCCGACCTTCGCCGCAAAGGTGATTGCGCCAAAGCCGCAAGCCGCATTGCCGAGCGTCAGAAGTGTCGGCAGCACTGCGAAGACTTTGCCACGTCGCATGACGAACCTTTCGGGAGTTGCACTCAGTGTTCAGCTGGTCGCGGTTAAGTACGAATATCCGATGAAGCTTGAAACGAACTCTTCGATTGTCGAATTGGAAGTCGGATTCTCGGGAACTCTGCCATGAATTCTGAGTTGCTTAGTCGAGCAACTCCGGTTGCACGACTCCATCTCCGGAAATCGGCACGGGTCGATTCAGTCGATCGCGCACCAGTGTGTGCGGGTCGATTCCCAGCAGATGGAACGATGTTGCCAACAGGTTTTTCGGCGATACCGGCGTCTGCGCGACGTCGCCGGCAATCGCGTCGGTCTTGCCGACAACGCGGCCCCGGGCAATACCTCCGCCCGCCATCAGCCCTCCATACGCGCGCGACCAGTGTTCGCGGCCTCCCCCTTTAACGTTCGTCGAAATCCGGGGGGTGCGGCCATGCTCGCTGATGCACAGCACCAGCGTTTCGTCGAGCATTCCAAGCGATTCCAGATCCTTGATGAGTGCCGGAAACGCCTGATCGAACACCGGCAGCAAAAATTCCTTCAATCGCGGATAGTGCTGATAGTGCGTGTCCCACGCGCCGGTGAAGTGGCCATAGGCGTCCCAGAAGACCGTCAAGAACCGCGCGCCGGCTTGTATCAATCGTCGCGCCGCCAGCAGCGATTGCCCGAACAGCGTCATCCCGTAGGCAGAGCGTACCGCGGAAGGTTCGCGCTGCACGTCGAGGGCTTCCCCCATGCGGCTGGAGGTGAGCAGCGACCAGGCCATGTTCTGAAACCGGTCGAGCGAGCGGACCCGCTCGTAAGACTCGAGCCAGTTCCGCTGCTCGTTGAACTGCTGCAACAACGCGCGCCGCAGACCGAGTCGCTGTGGGCTTGCTGTCTCTCCCGATGCCGGCGGTCCCGCGACGGTGAAGCGGTCGTCGGGGCGAATGCCTGCGAACGGATCGTAATCGTCGACGTCGGCCTTATCGAGCGATTTGGGGACCTTTCGCGTCCCTCGAGCGTTGAATTCGGTCCAGAGAGGGTCGTATTGGCTTCCCAGGAAGCCGGCATACGGACCGCCCAGCGGACGGAACTGACACTTCGAGTACAACACGTACGGCATGGCGATATGTCGCGGAATCTCAACCGCGGCGTCTCGACTTTGCTGACGATCGAGATAATCGACGACAGAGCCGATGCACGGCCAAAGCGAACGGTCGTTCGGATCGGCCTCGGCCTTCGGTGAGGTCGGAACTCCCGACATCGCATAATGCACGTGGTGAAATGGAAGATCGTGCGTCATTGAGCGGATGACCGAAATACGGTCGAGAATCCGTGCGCAATTCGGCAGTCCCTCCCCAATTTCCACACCCGGGATGCAAGTCGAAATCGCTTTCAGTTCGCCTTGAATTTCGACCGGTGCCAACGGTTTCGGGTCGAACGTCTCGTGCTGGGGAGGGGCGCCGACCAGATGGATCAGGATGCACGCCTTCGCACGGCCAAAGCTCGTGGCGGGAGCGGCAGCCAGAGTTTCGGCTTGAGCTTCACGTAACTGAAAGAATCCGCTCAAC
>JBFWWA010000651.1:0-3102 GCA_050246455.1 Planctomycetaceae bacterium | reverse complement strand
GCCAGGAAAAAGTCGCGGCTGGTCTTGTTGACGAATCCCACTCCCCAGAGATGGTCGTAGTCGGTCGGCGGAACCGCTCCTTCGTGAAGTTTGCCTTTCTTATCGAGCCAGAGCTCAACGGTAAACGAATACCCCGAGAAGACCCATTCGTCGTCACGCATCGCCGCGACTGCAACGTCGTCGATCACGTCGAATCGACTCTGTTTCACAAAATAAGGTTGATTGGAGTAAAACGAGTACTCGACATCCATATGGACGCGGCTTGGCGTGAACACGGGATGCAGCGGACTGTGCGGAAATCCCCAGCGCCGAAGTCGAACGCGGATCGGACCGGTCTCGATTTCGAAATCGGGAACGGAAGCCCAGTTCCGCATTCTCAGCTTCTGGAAATGCTCGGCATCGACATAGTCGTGCCCCCAATCGATGCCGGGTGGTTCACCATGCCCCTTACCGCCGGCGTAAAGTTCCAGTCCATGTTGTCGAGCGAAGACCAGCCGCTCCAGTTGACCCGACTGTTGAGACATCTTCGCCTGATAATGATGATTGACGACGTTGACGTCGTATCCCTGGCCCTGCAATTGCAGGTCGGAAATGTAATCGGGCCGTTCGGCGTGCGGGTTGCCTGCAAAGAGCAGGAATGTTGCATTGCCATGGGCCGGAACGTCCGCCGCAATCAGTACGCTGCACTGCCGCGTCCTTTCCGAGCGGTGTTCATCGCACACCTGTGCGGGAATCTCGGCCAGCGAGCCTTTCTCGTCAACGCGTGCCACCCGAATCTCGCGATTGAGGTCGCTGACTTCATCGACGTTGAAGCCGACGGTGAACTCAAACGGTTCCGCGTCGCGTCGCCGGCCCACGGTTTCAAAGAGTTGAAACACTTTGCAGATTGTCCATCCGCGTCCCCATTCCGCCCAGGGCTTCGGAAGGTCGGCCACGCGCACCGAATGGCTCGCCGGGAGAACCGCGGCGGGACGCGCGCGCGTCACCCGTTCGAAGCGAATCGACTCACGCAATGTATCCGCGAGGGACATTGCCAGGTCGAGTCGACCGGCAGCGTGCGCTTCCTGCAGCAATTGAATCTTTTTCGCGACCGTGTCGGTCCTGTCGCGATACTCGACATCGGCCATGCGAAGCCTCGGCGGATTCGGTTCGAGTTCAGTTCGGCAAGACCCTAGGAAATCAGCTCTCGCAACTGCTTGAGAACGCCGGGGATGGTTGTCAGCGGATCTTCATCCTCTTCGTATTCGAGGACAAGATAGCCGCGGTAGCCAGCGGTTCGGAGTATGTTCACGATCCGGCCGAAGTCGGCGGGAGCTTTCTTCTTGTCCGGCGAGACCGAAACCTTGATCTGCGCGTTGACCGTGTAGGGGGCAATCTTTTCGAGGTCCGCGTACGGATCGGCGGTGTAGAAATTGCCACTGTCGAAATTGACGCCGAACCACGGGCTTTCTTTGACGCCGTGCACGATCTTCAACAATTGCTCGGGCGTGGACGTAATTCCGCCGTGATTCTCGAGAGCCAGGACGACCCCCTTCTCCGCCGCGTAGTCGAGCGATTCGTTGATCCCTTCAATGCAGCGTGCGACCGCTGCTTCTTCGGAATCATCCTCGGGGGTGGTTCCGGCAAAGATGCGAATGACCGGTGCGCCGATAGCAGCGGCGTTGTCAATCCAGCGGCGCGTCAATGCGAGGTTCTCGTTGCGTGCCTCCCCGCTGGGAAGGCAAAAGTCGTTTCCAATCGCCGTTCCGGAAATGTCGAGTCCAAGCCGGAACGTCATCTCCTTGAGATGCATCAGGTACTTCGAGTCGAGATCGGTCGGGAAGTAGTAGCTCGTGAGCTCCACGCCGTCGAGATCCTGCTTCGCCGCGAACTCGACGACGTCATCAAGCGTCATCTTGGCCGACTGGAACTCCGACAACGGCTTCCGGGTCGGAAGAAGCCGATTGAACGAGTAGGCAGCGATGCTCAGCTTCATGTGCGATCCGCCGGTCCGCACAACCGGCGACGCGGCCGGCGCGCTCCGATGCGGGAACAAACCGCCGGCGACAGCTCCGGCACCCGCGAGCGTCGCGCTCAAGAACCGTCGCCGATCGACATTCGCTTGGGAATCCGCAGGTGAAACCGAATCGCTCATGGAATTGTTCCTGTCAAAGTAGCGAGTGATTGCGAGCCGTACCTAATGGGCGCTGCCAACGAATTGTTCAGTCACGCGAGTACGCCGTGAACCACCGAGCCATGGACGTCGGTCAGTCGATAGTCGCGACCCTGATGACGGTAAGTCAGCCGTGTGTGATCGATTCCGAGCAGATGCAAAAGCGTGGCATTCAGGTCGTGGATGTGCACCGGGTCCCGGACGATGTTGTACGAAAACTCGTCGGTCTCGCCGTAAGCGATGCCTCCCTTCACGCCCGCGCCGGCAATCCAGACGGAATAACAGCGGGGGTGGTGGTCGCGACCGTAGTTGTCGGCGCTGATTGAACCTTGCGAGTAAACCGTCCTCCCGAACTCGCCCCCCCAGACGACCAGTGTGTCGTCCAGCAGTCCGCGGGCCTCGAGGTCTTCAATGAGTGCAGCGGTCGGCTGGTCGGTGTCGTAGCACTGGCTTTTCATGCCGCTGGGCAAACTGTTGTGCTGATCCCATCCCCGGTGATAGAGCTGAATGAAGCGCACGCCTCGTTCCGCCAGTCGTCGCGCCAGGATGCAATTCGCGGCAAACGTGCCCGGTTTTCTGGACTCGGGGCCGTACTTCTCGAAGACCGACTCTGTTTCTCCCGTCATGTCCGCGAGTTCCGGAACCGACATCTGCATTCGAAAGGCCAGTTCGTATTGCTCAATGCGCGCCTGAATCTCCGGATCCTGATACTCCGCATGGTTCATGCGATTCAGCGCGTTCACATCGTCAATGATCGCACGCCGCTCTGCCGAATCGATGCCAGGGGGATTCGAAAGGAACAGCACTGGGTCCTTGCCCGCGCTGAAGCGAACTCCCTGATGGCGCGGCGGCAGAAAACCGGAACCCCACATCCGCTCATGAAGCGGTTGTGCGTTCGTCGGTCCGCTGGGACGGGAGATCATGACGACATAAGCCGGCAGGTTCTGGTT
>JBFWWA010000650.1:0-3102 GCA_050246455.1 Planctomycetaceae bacterium | reverse complement strand
GCCGCCTGCAATCGTCTGCGGCGCTCAGCGCGCTCGAAAAGCTTCTCCCGGAAAATGTCTCCATCATTCGCAGCGGCATTGACACAACGGTGCCGCTGTCGGATGTCGTCGTCGGCGATCGATTGCGCGTTCGACCCGCCGAACGGATTCCGATCGATGGACGTGTGGAAAACGGGACTTCCACCGTCGATCAGCAGATTGTGACGGGAGAAAGCTGGCCCGTGGTGTGCCGGCCGGGCGACGTCCTTTACGGCGGAACGCTCAACCTCGACGGCGAATTTGTGTTGCAGGCCACCGCGCCGGCAGGCGAGGGGGTCTTCCGAAAGCTGATCGAAGCCGTTCAGAGCGCCCGCGCGAGCAAGGGGCGATACGAGCAGCTTTCAGAGCGCGCGGCTTCGCTGTTTCTTCCCGTCGTCGTCGTGGTGTCCTTGGCGACTTTCGGCTTTCATGCCTGGTTCCACGGTTGGGAACAGGGGATCCTGAGCGGATTGTCGGTCGTTCTCATCGCGTGTCCGTGCGCTCTGGGCATTGCAACTCCGATGGCTGTCTGGTCGGCTCTGGGGCGCGCGGTTCAGGAACAGGTTCTGTTCAAGAGCAGCGATGCGCTGGAACGGCTGGCGAACGTCGATCGCATTTACTTCGACAAGACCGGAACGTTGACCACCGGAACTCCAGCGCTTGTCGGTTTCGTGACGGCAAATCCGCAGTTGCGAGACGACGCGCTTCGTTTCGCCGCACTGGCTGCCGTCAATTCAACGCATCCGTTGTCACGAGTCATTCTCGAGTTCGCTCGGTCCGGTGACGTGACGGATTCTGCCGTCTCCGAAGCCGTTGCAACGGCGAACAGTTCCGTCTCGCACCCGAAAACGCTCGTCTTTCCGGGACGGGGAATTGTCGTCGAGAGGTCTGAGCATCTCCCGGAAATCTACTTGGGAAGCCGACGATTCCTGGCGGGAGCCGGTTTTCGGATGAACGGATTCTTCGAAGCGCAATACGAATCTGCGATGGACCACGGGAATCCGGTCGTGCTCGTGGCGTGGGATGAATGCGTCAAGGGACTTTTCAAGTTCGAGGAGATGACGCGTGCCGAGGCGCGGGAGACGATCCGCGAGTGCCGCTCACTCGATCTCAAACTGCTGGTGCTGACGGGGGATCATGACAGTCGCGCGTCTTATCTGGCGGCTCAGTTGGGGCTTCAGGTCGAATCGGAACTGCTGCCGAACGACAAGATGGAGCGTGTCGCGGCCGCGCGAACGCGCGGGGGGCTTGTTGCGATGGTCGGGGATGGAGTCAACGACGCGCCGGCACTCGCCGCGAGCGATATCGGTATCGCGCTCGGTTGCGGGGCCGATATTTCGCGCGAATCAGCCGACGTCTGCCTCCTGAGCAACGACCTCTCGCGGATTCCGTGGACGGTGCGCCTGGCGCGCGCTACGGTCCGCACCATCCGAGTGAATCTCTTCTGGGCCTTCGCCTACAACGTTGTCGGAATTATCCTGGCTGCGACGGGTTGGTTGAGTCCGTCGCTGGCCGCACTCTTCATGGTGCTCAGCAGCCTCTTCGTCATTGCCAATTCGCGGCGGCTCGGGGAGTTTGAGTGTGATCGCAGTAGCAACCCGATTCGGACTGCGGTGAAACCCTCGGAAGATCATCGAGCGGGAGAGATTGCGAGCGAATCGTCTCCGGTTCAACCGAAAGCCGATCGATCGATCACACGATTCGAATCGGCGCGCATGCCTCAGGCAGTCAGTATCGATCAGCATTCCTTCACCCTTCCGACTCCCGGGAGACCCTGCTGATGGAATGGCTGCTCTTACTGATGGGGGGGCTGCTCGGGTCTGCGCATTGTCTTGGAATGTGTGGTCCGTTCGCTGTGATGATCGGCGCGGGCGCGGCGAACTCGCGCATGATGATGATGCGGCAGATGCTGTACAGCGCCGGGCGTATTGCGACATACGCGTTTGGCGGTGCGGCTGCCGGGTTCATCGGGATGCGGTTGTCGCGCTGGTTTGATCCCGTCGGCCAGATTCAGGGGGCGGTATCGATCTTGGCCGGATTGTTCCTTGTCGTGCAGGGTCTGCTTTTCACGGGACTCGTTCCGATTCGTCGCAAATCGATCGGAGGTTCCTGCGGCGCGTCCTCAATGCTCGCAACGTTTCTGCGAAACCCGAATTCCTCCCAGGTGTTTCTTGCCGGAATTCTGACAGGCTTTCTCCCGTGCGGACTGGTCTACGCGTATCTTTCTCTCGCAGCCGCATCGGGGAGTATCTGGCGTGGAATGGGTGTCATGACCGCCTTCGGTGCGGGAACGGTACCGATGATGGTCCTGGCTGCGTATGGAGCGAGATTCGCAACGCTCACGTTTCGGCGGAGACTGTTTCAGATTGCCGCCTTCTGCATTATTCTCACGGGTGGGTATACGATCGCGCGCGGCGCCTGGTCTCTTACATCCGATTCATCCGATGAGGCGCGGGGTTGTCCTGCTTGTGCAGAAGCCGAGGGGAATGGCCAGTCGTGGAGTTGGCGAATCCTGGCGAGAACCGTCGCAGATCCGGTGACAGCGCCGCGATAGTCATTGCACGACAGCAAGCTCTATGTCGAAAACGATCGTCAACTTCTGGCTTGATGTCTGTCTGCTTCTGACCTTCGTTTTGCTGGGCGCTGTATCTGCCATCCTGCAGTTCGTTTTTCCGACGGGAACATCGGCTTCGGGCTGGCGACTGTGGGGCTTCGACTACGTCGCGTGGCGCGATCTGCAGTTCATCATCCTCTGCGCCTTCGCGGCAGAGGTTCTGCTGCACGTGATGCTTCACTGGGACTGGGTTTGCGGAGTCCTGACGACAAAGCTGCTCAAGCGAAAGACGAAGACGGAGGAAGGCATCCGCACAATCTGGGGAGTTGCCACCCTCATCGTATTGCTGCACCTTCTGGGAGGTGCCGTCGGGCTCGCATTCCTGACGATTGAAGCACCCCGTTGATCATTCCGCAGTTCGCCGCATTTCGCCGCGAAGCCACTCGGGGGCAGTTGGTCAGAGAGGACAATGGGAAAGGGCCGAATGTACCTGGGTACATCCGGCCCTTGAATCGTCTTAAGTCAATACA
>JBFWWA010000649.1:0-3105 GCA_050246455.1 Planctomycetaceae bacterium | reverse complement strand
GCTCGGGGGAGGAACGTGGGGTGGCTGCGTCTATGACGTGAATGCGATCGAATCCGCTCTTAAAGTCTCCCATTAGTCGCGAAACCATTCGCTGAGACACGATGCATTCTTACTTGTGAACCTCGCGATGACCCGCGATTCCAGAGATCTTTTCGAAGCATTCATCGGCGACGGCCGCCCACTCATCGTCTTTACGGCGCTCTGCCTTGCGCTCGCGGGCGGTTTCGCGTTGTTTCAGTCCGCGACCGGCCATTTTCTTCCGCACGACATCGCTTTTCTGGCAATGGCACCCGAGCAACTATGCGGAATCAATGAATGCCGCATCGTGCATTTCATGATTCACGACCGTGTCAGTTTCGGTGGCGCATTGATTGCAATCTCGGTGCTGTATTTCTGGCTCTCGGAATTCCCGCTGAAAGAAGGCAAACCCTGGGCATGGTGGACTCTCGTCGCCAGTGGGGTCGTCGGCTTTGGCAGCTTCCTCACCTATCTCGGATACGGCTACCTCGACACCTGGCACGGGGCGGCTACGATCGTTCTGCTTCCATGCTTTGCAAGCGGACTCGTGATTTCGCGACCACCATCTGCATCGACCCGTAACGAACACGCGACCGGAATTGCTCGACTGCGGCCGAACCGCGAATGGCCGGCGCACCGTGCAACTACATTTGGACGCCTCAGTCTGCTAATGGCCGCGCTGGGAATGATCGGAGCGGGGCTGACGATTCAGACGATCGGTATGACGTCGGTGTTCGTTCCGACCGATCTCGAATTCATGGGGTTGAGTCGAGCGGCGCTCGATGCAATTAATCCCAGACTCATCCCGCTGATCGCACACGATCGCGCGGGTTTTGGAGGGGCGGTTGCGACGGCCGGGTTGTTGACGTTTGCGAGTGTCTGGTTCGGCTCACCGTCGCGTGCCCTCTGGCAGTCGCTGGTAATCGGTGGATTGGCGGGCTGGTCGACGGCGATATTCGTGCACCCCGCCATCGGCTACACCGACGCTTGGCATCTCGCCCCGGCTGTTGGCGGGGCCGCACTGTTCATGCTGGGGGTCATACTCACGCGCACGGCGATGCGCAATCAAACGACTCGGCGTACTGAGAGCGCGTAGAGTACGTTGAACCTTCAAAGCAGACCGTCGATGCTAAGCCGCGAGCGGCGTCAGTCGCAAAGCTCGAAGAGACCTGCTGCTCCCTGGCCGCCGCCGATGCACATCGTGACGACACCTCGGCGTGCGCCCCGTTCACGCATCGCGTTTGCAAGCGTGCCGACAAGCCGCGCGCCGGTCATTCCGAACGGGTGGCCGATGGAGATCGAGCCGCCGTTGACGTTGAGCTTCTCCTGATCGATGCCGAGTTTGTCGCGGCAGTAGAGAACTTGCACCGCGAAGGCTTCGTTGAGCTCCCACAGGTCGATATCGTTGACCGTGAGTCCGTGCCGCTTGAGCAGTTTCGGAATTGCGAAGACGGGGCCAATTCCCATTTCGTCTGGCTCACAACCGGCGACGACAAATCCCCGAAACGCAATCTTCGGCTTGAGCCCCAGCTCTTCGGCCCGTTTCCGTTCCATAAGCAGGGCGACCGAGGCGCCGTCGGAGAGCTGCGACGCATTCCCCGCCGTCACGGTTCCGTTCGTCGGATCAAAATACGGCTTGAGAGCCGCAAGCCCCTCGAGCGTGGTGTCTGGCCGGTTGCACTCGTCCGTTTTGAGATCGACCTCTTCCTTGCCCACTACTTCGCCGGTTTTCTTATCGAGGATGCCGCGCGAGACATGCATCGGCGCGAGCTCCGCGTCGAAGAAGCCTCGCTGCTGCGCTTTCGCGGTCCTTTGCTGACTTTGCAGCGAGTATTCATCCTGAGCCTGCCGACTGATGCCGTACCGCTTCGCCACGACTTCGGCCGTATCGCCCATGATCATGTAGATGCCGGGCTTCATCTCTTTGGCGACGGGATTCTCGTCGGTCTTGATGGCGGCGATTTGCGTGATGCTTTCGACTCCGCCGCCGAGGGCCGCTGTCGCCCCTTCGTGGAGAATCTCATGCGCCGCCATCGCGATCGCCTGCAGCCCCGACGAGCAGAACCGGTTCACGGTCGTTCCCGCGACGGAAACCGGCAAACCGGCCCGGATTGCCGCGATGCGGGCGACGTTCATTCCCTGCTGCCCCTGCGGATAGCCGCAGCCGATAACGACGTCTTCAATTTCCTCGGGCGAGAATTTCGGGACGCGCTTGAGGACCTGTTCGATGCAGTGCGCGACCATGTCGTCCGGCCGGGTAAGATTGAGAGATCCACGGAACGACTTGGCGAGCGGAGTCCGCACACTTTCCACAACCACAGCTTCACGCATGAGAGTAGCCTCTTCAGTAGGGTGGGCTCTGCCCACCAATGGTTTCCGTTTAATCAGTTCAGAATTCCGATTCATGACCTCGCAGAGCCGGGGGCATGCCACCCGTCGCTGCTGGCAGACTACGTCGCGGGTGCCTCATCGACTTCCTGTTCCTCCACGCCGAGCCGTTTCTTCAGCTCTGCGAGCTTTTCGGTTTCGCCGAGCTGCTGGTAACAGGCGGCGAGAACATTAATCGCAGGACCGTAGTTCGCGCAATCGGCGAGCGCGAACTCGAACATCCGCGCCGCCTGATCGACCCGCTGCTGCTGGAGCAGGGCGAGGCCGATGTTGTATTTGACTCCCGCGGCGACCGGCTGCTTCTCGAGCAGCGTCCGGTAGGCGGCAACGGCCCGGTCGAGGTCTCCCTTGCGCGCGAGGGTGTTGGCCTTGTCGAGACCTGGAAAGCGGCCGCCGATGTCGGTCCCGCCGTAGGAGCGGAACAGCTGCCAGAGCGCCACCGGCACCCCCAGCACGAACAGGGCATTTCCGAACAGCATCTTCCAGGCATCGCCGCGCATGCAGCCGGGGCAGCGCCATGTGGTCCGCTGATTCCAGCCGTAGACGACGAGCAGAAAATAGAAATAGAAGATTGTGAACTGACGCGGCTTGGCGTACATGCCGCATTCGTCGCAGATGCGGTAGCCCGTTTCAGAAACCGATTTCGGGTCGAGCATTTCATCGCCCGGCTCGGAAATCGTTGAGATGGTATGGCAGAAC
>JBFWWA010000648.1:0-3110 GCA_050246455.1 Planctomycetaceae bacterium | reverse complement strand
GACCTACGTGCTCGGCAAGAAGCTGCGCGGGGTCGAGCGGTATCCGCTCGTGCTGATGCTCGAACCGCTATTCCGCTGCAACCTCGCCTGCGCCGGCTGCGGAAAGATTCAATACCCCGCCGATGTATTGCGAAAAAACCTCTCACCTGAGGATTGCTTCCGCGCCGTCGATGAATGCGGCGCGCCGATGGTTTCCATTCCCGGCGGCGAGCCTTTGCTGCATCCCGAGATCGATCAGATCGTTGACGGACTCGTCGAGCGGAAAAAGTACATCTATCTTTGCACGAATGCGATTCTGCTCGAGAAGCATCTGCATCGCTTTCAGCCGTCGAAGTATCTCACCTTCTCGGTGCACATTGACGGCCCGCGCGAGGAGCATGACATCGCCGTCTGCCGCGAGGGAGTTTACGAAGTCGCCGTGAGCGGCATTCGCGCCGCGGTGAAAGCCGGCTTCCGCGTCACCACCAACACGACCGTCTTCAACAACGCCGACCCCGAGCGGCTGCGCACGATGTTCGATGAACTCACCGAGCTCGGCGTCGAAGGAATGATGCTTTCCCCCGGCTACCCGTACGAGAAAGCGCCGGACCAGGAACATTTTCTTCATCGCGACCAGACCGTCGAGCTCTTCCGCGAAACGATGGCGAAGCCGAAGCGCGCGTGGAAGTTCAACCAGTCGCCGCTGTTTCTCGAGTTCCTCAAAGGAAACTGGGATCTCGAGTGCACACCATGGGGAAATCCGACCTACAACATCTTCGGCTGGCAGAAGCCGTGCTATCTGTTGCAGGAAGGATACGTGCAGTCGTTTCAGGAATTGCTCGATACGACCGAATGGAATGCCTACGGCAAGTCGAGCGGAAACCCGAAATGCACCGACTGCATGGTGCATTGCGGCTATGAACCAACGGCCGTCTCCGAAACCTTCGGCTCGATCCGCGGCCTGATGGCTGCTGCTCGTTCCGTCCTCTTCGGCCCGCCGAATCAAAACGTCGCGATGCCGAAGCGCGCCGGCGCACTGCCGCGCCCGCACATCACCGGCCCGAAGCAAGCGCTATACGATCTGCAGCTTCCGGCATCAGCCGAAGCCTCATCGAACGATTCCGCCGCCGAACTCGCAACAGTCGAATCCCCCGCGGCGTAGATCTTCAACGCGCATCGCCCGCAGCACCGACTTGCTGTCTGTGCACGATGGCCTGTCGGTGCCCGATCGGCACAGACTGTCAATATTTCCAAAGTCGGCATTTGCAGTGGTATTCAAGTATTCCTGGGTGGCGCCGGTTGCTGTGCAGAGGGCGTCCGGAAATTCGAACGAATTCCCACTGCAATTCCGGGGCGCACTTCGTTTTGCCCCGGCCAAGGTGCACGGCGCAAACGCGCCAGGGACAGAGCTGCCTGACTTGCGAAAATACTGACATGATGCGATTGATGATCGAACTTCAGGCACGGTGCGCCTGACCTGCGCCGAATGACGAAGCGAACAACTCGCTCTGGATAAAGGTCTCTGATGGCGAACTGGCTTTTCAAAGAGGAACCGGACCATTACTCGCTCGACGACCTCTTCCGGGACAAGCGGGCGACGTGGGATGGTATCGAGAACAACCTCGCGCTCCTGCATCTGAGATCCGTCAGGAAGGGAGACCGCGTGCTTTACTATCACACCGGGAAGGAAAAGGCTGTTGTGGGTGTGATGGAAGTGGCCAAGGGACCGTATGCGGATCCGTCACGCGACGATCCGCGGTTCGTGGTCGTGGACGTCAAGCCGGTCCGCAAGTTCGACCGACCGGTGTCGCTTGCGGAGATCAAGGCCAACTCAAAGTTCGCGGACTTTGATCTCGTGCGTAATTCCCGACTCTCGGTCATGCCGGTGACCGATAAACAGTGGGCGGAGATTGAACGGTTGTCGAAAGCGAAGTTGTAAATTGGTAGGTCAGGCACCCCGTGCCTGACATTGCGCGATTGGCGAACAAACGTCAGGCACGGGGTGCCTGACCTACGACGACTGATAGAATCAGATCATGAAATCGCGGACCGAGTACCTCACATTCAACATCCCGGCCCGGATGGACTTCCTGAACATCACGCCCGACGTCGAGCGTGTTGTCGACGAGAGCGGCGTGCAGGAAGGGCTGGTGCTCGTCAATGCGATGCACATCACCGCGAGCGTGTTCATCAACGATGATGAATCAGGGCTGCATGCCGATTACAAGAAGTGGCTCGAAGGTCTCGCACCGTTCGATGCGTCACCGCAGCGGTACGCCCACAATCGGACGGGAGAAGACAATGCCGACGCCCACATGAAACGTCAGGTGATGGGTCGGGAAGTCGTCGTCGCGATCACGAAAGGGAAACTCGACTTCGGTCCGTGGGAGCAGATTTTCTACGGTGAATTCGACGGCCGTCGGCCGAAGCGGGTGCTCGTGAAGGTGATTGGAGAATAGGTCACGATTCATGGCTCAAGAGAAGCCAACGATTCAGCGAGTTCCAGCAAGAGTATTCGGTAGCTTGAGTCCCGGGTATTTGCGGCTGATTCTGTATCCCGGTTCTGGAATGGCAGACGGAGGGTTTCCCATGGAGGTTCCGTACGAAGAGATTCCTGTTGACTTCCGAATGCCCAATTGTGAATTCACTCTCTTATTCAATGGATTTGACCGGACAAGGATTGTTGGAATCGAACTACCGGGTGACAGTCCGGCCTAATAGTACGAACGGCAGTGCGTAATGCGATGGGCGTTGGTAATGCGATGCACATCACCGCGAGCGTGTTCATCAACGACGATGAGTCGAGGCTGCATGCCGCTTATAAGAAGTGGCTCGAAGGTCTCGCACCGTTCGATGCGTCACCGCAGCGGTACGCCCACAATCGGACGGGAGAAGACAATGCCGACGCCCATATGAAGCGGCAGGTGATGGGCCGCGAAGTCGTCGTCGCGATCACGAAAGGGAAACTCGACTTCGGTCCGTGGGAGCAGATTTTCTACGGTGAATTCGATGGCCGCAGGCCGAAGCGGGTGCTGGTGAAGGTGATTGGAGAATAGATTGGCAGGTCAGGCGCGGGATGTCTGACCTGCTGTGCTCCGGATCAGGCGAATTCCGGATATTCCTCCGCCGTT
>JBFWWA010000647.1:0-3111 GCA_050246455.1 Planctomycetaceae bacterium | reverse complement strand
GGAGATCTGCAATCTGGCGCGTGGGCCAGGTTGCGGCCTCGGAGCGAGCCACCTTCGGGTCTGTCTCGTCAGGAGGCATCGACAGGCGTGCGATTACAGGAGGGTTTATGAATTGGGACGAGGCAATCATCTTCTAATCGACTGCCGTAACGTTGCGAGAGACGTTTGTCTGAACGATGCTGCGATGCTCGGCGCCATGGCCCGAGCCGCCAAACGAGCCGGCGCTAACGTGATCTCTCAGGTCCGTTACCAGTTCGGCCACAATTCTCCCCCCGGCTTCACAGCAGTTATTGTGCTCGACGAGAGCCACTGCTCCGCCCACACCTACGCCGACCTGGGGCTCATTGCGCTGGATGTCTTCACTTGCGGCCACACCGATCCGGCCGACGTGCTGGCATACATCCGCGAAGAAATCGACCTGGGTGACGTCGAGATCCGGGAACTGCCTCGATTCGTGTCGGACCGCTCTTCCGAGAGCAGTCTGGTCGCGGCCGCAGCCACTTCGGCATAATCCGGGGCTGCGGACAGGGAAGGTTGACGTGTCGCGGCGGCGACCGGGCGCTCGGATTGCCGCCGCGAATCCGCTCCAACCGGCCTGACTCTTTTTCAATCTTACACGGGAAGCTGGCTAACGCTGTTATGGATCACAATCGAGAGCTGCACGACGGGCGGGACGATGGTCTCGAACCGCTGGAGAGTCTTTCGCTCGACAGCGTCGGCTCGTTTCGGGATCTGCTCCGCGCGATGTCGAAGACGGCGTTCTCCGGGCGACAGCTCGGCGAAGCGTACGACGTCCTGCTGGAGATGGCTCGGAATAAGAAGTGCCGGGTCGTTTTCACAGTTTCAGGGGCGATGACCGTCGCCAAGCAGGGGCGCATCATCTGCGACATGATCGACAAAGGGATCATCGACGCGGTGATCGCCACCGGAGCGCTCATGGCGCACGGGCTGACCGAGTCGATCGGCCTCGTCCACTACCGCTACGATCCCGCGCACGACGACACTGCACTTTTCGAGCAGGGCTACAACCGCATTTACGACACGCTGGAGATGGAGTCAAACCTCAACCAGGTGGCGGAGGTCGTCGCTTCGGTCCTCGAATCCGAGAAGCCCGAAGGGGGAGTCTGGTCGTCGGCACGCATCTGCCGGGCCATCGGGAAACGGCTCAGTAAGCTTGCGCATGGCCCGGGAATTCTGCGAAGCGCGTACGAGAAGAACATCCCCGTTTTCATTCCCGCGTTCACCGACAGTGAAATGGGACTCGACTTCTCGACCTGGGCGATGCATCACGCGCTCAAGGCGAAGGGGGGGGATGTCACCAAGCTCAATCATCATGACGTGATGAGCGCCGTCCCACCGTTCAATCCGTTTCTGGACCTGCAGGAATACGCGCGGCTCATCGGCGATTCCGAGGAGATCGGCATCTTCACCGTCGGCGGCGGGGTGCCGCGCAACTGGGCGCAGCAGGTTGCACCGTATTACGACATCACCAACGCGCGGCTCGGCACGGAGCTCAGAACGCCGCGATTCAAGTACGGCGTCCGCATCTGTCCCGAACCGGTGCACTGGGGAGGGCTCTCCGGCTGCACCTATTCCGAGGGGGTGAGCTGGGGGAAGTTCGTCCCCGCCGCGGAAGGGGGTCGCTTCGCCGAAGTCTACGCCGATGCCACCGTCGCACTACCGATTGTGATGAAGGCGCTCTTCGAAGAACTCGGCCAGAGCAAGAAGCCCGCGTGACGGACGTCGAACAGCGTCGCGTGGTCATGATGGTCGGCAGTCGCCGAATGGCCTATCATTGGCCGTTGGCGTATTTCCTGGAGTTTGAAGCCCGTAGCCGGAAGCCTGAACGTGTCGCGGAAAATCAAAGTCGGTCTCGTGCAGCTTCGCTGCAGTGATGATCCGGCCAAAAACCTGGAGCAGGCGTTTCGCGAAGTCCGTGTTGCCGCCGGCAAGGGGGCGCAGGTCATCTGTCTGCCGGAGCTGTTTCGCTCTCTCTATTTCTGTCAGAGCGAAGACCACAAGTTCTTCGGACTCGCGGAATCGGTCCCCGGGCCGACGACCGATGCGCTCGGCAAGCTCGCCGGGGAGTTGAAGGTCTCGATCGTCGCCAGCATGTTCGAGAAGCGCGCGGAGGGGCTCTATCACAACACCGCGGCGGTGCTCGACGTTGACGGCAGGGTCGTCGGCAAATACCGGAAGATGCACATCCCGGACGATCCCCTGTTCTACGAGAAGTTTTACTTCACGCCGGGGGATCTCGGGTTCCAGTCGTTCGACACAACGCACGGCAAGCTCGGTGTGCTCGTCTGCTGGGACCAGTGGTATCCCGAAGCGGCGCGACTCACGGCGCTCACGGGCGCGGAAGTGCTGTTCTATCCGACTGCGATCGGCTGGCATCCCTCCGAGAAAAAAGTCTACGGGGAACGGCAGCATCACAGTTGGGAACTGATTCAATGCTCGCACGCGGTCGCGAACGGCTGCTACGTTGTGAGCGTGAATCGGACCGGGCATGAAGGTCCGGCCGACGGAGGCCTCGAGTTCTGGGGGCAAAGTTTCGTCGCCGATCCTTCCGGAATGGTGATTTACCGCGCACCGGTCGACAAACCGGAGACGGAAGTCGTCGAGATTGACCTCGCGCGCATCGACGAAACACGCACGCACTGGCCATTCCTCCGAGACCGACGCATTGATGCGTACGGGGACATTACCAAACGGTTTCGGGACTGATGCAGGCTTCGAGAAAGCACGAAGCACGAATGTCTAAGGAAATCCGAAGCACTAAGTGAATGCGGCTTCGTGACAGCATCGTGCTCCAGTGTTTTATTCGGACATTTGTGCTTAGTGCTTCTTTCGTCATTCGTGCTTCGTGCTTTCACTTTGAACCGACTATGAATCCAAAAGAGCTTGGGTATTCGCTCCCCGCTGAGTGGGAGCCGCATGAGGCGACCTGGCTTTCCTGGCCGCATAAGGAAGCGTCGTGGCCAGGGAAGCTCGACGTCGTCCAGCCGGTCTACGCGCAGATGGTCGCGGCTCTCTCGCGCTCCGAGCCTGTGCACATCAACGTCATCGTTGCCGAGATGGAACAGCACGCGCGCAAGCTGCTCAGAGGTG
>JBFWWA010000646.1:0-3112 GCA_050246455.1 Planctomycetaceae bacterium | reverse complement strand
GAACGTCGATGCCGGGCCGATGGAGCTGTGGGAGCGGACGCTCAAGATGTTGCAGCTGCTGCACCAGCCTGGCTTTGAACTCGCCATGGCGGTGCTGCTGCATTCGGCCCTTCCCACCCCGGGTGCGGGCCGGGAAGCCGCTGCAATGGGACTTGCCGAAACGATCGGGCGCCGCCTGAAGTTCTCGAATCTCGAGATTGAGCGCATCGGGTGGTTGCTGGGACACGAGTACGACCTGGCCGACGCGCCGAGCTTGCGCGCCTCGCGCCTCAAGCGGCTCTTCGCGAACGAATGGAGTGCGGATCTGCTTTCGCTGGCGCGGGCCGAAACGCTCGCCCGCAATGGCGACATGCGACCGATCGCGTTCTGCGACGAATTTCTCCTCTCCTACACCCCCGAGGAACGGAACCCTCCGCCACTCATCACGGGACAGGATCTCATCAGCGCCGGACTCAAGCCGGGGAGCCGTTTCAAGGAGCTGCTCGATGCCGCCCGCGATGCGCAGCTCGATGGTGAGATCGAGTCGCGCGACGAGGCGCTCTCGCTTGTGCGCCGTTTGATGAATGCGGGTTCGTAACGCCCGGTCTCGGATCCAGCGGTGCCACTGGCGGCATAGCGCGCGGTGTTCTAGGAAGTCGACGAAGTGGCGGATCGTCCGACGACAAGTCGTCGGCTTGGGTTCCTTTCGACCCGGCACGGCTGTTTTACTCTCCGGTAGCCGGCAGTCCGCTTGCGTTCTCAATCCACAATCCGCATTCTAAAATCCGCAATTCGCCCAGCGCGAGCTTACAGCAACATTGCGCTTCTGGCCTGCTGCCCGAAGCCTGACAAACTGAGGCCTATCGATGTCCGACAAAGTCCGCATTGCAATTATCGGCGCCGGCGCCGTTTCCGATTATCACCACGTACCGGGAATCCGCATCGACAAGCGAGCCGAGCTCGTGGCTGCCTGCGATGCCGATCCGAAGCTCGTCGAACGCCGCCGCCGCGACTGGAACATTTCGAAGACCACGACGAAGCATGAGGAAATCGCGAAGGATCCGGAGATCGACGCGGTCATCATCGCGACTCCGAACTTCACCCACCTGCCGATCGCAATTGCCTGTCTCGAGGGGGGGAAGCATGTCATGTGCGAGAAGCCGCTCGGGCTCAACTTCGCGGAGTCGGCGCAGATGTACCGCGCCGCCCGCGATCGGGGTCTGCGGCACATGACCGCATTCACGTACCGCTTTGCGCCGGCAATGCGTTACCTCAAACACCTCGTCTCCAGCGGCAAGCTCGGCGAGCCACGTCATTTCCGCAGCCAAAGGTTTCTGGATCTTCCTGAAACGAGCTGGGGTTGGCGGCAGTCGAAGAAGCTCGCAGGGGCGGGGGATCTCTTCGACATGACGATCCATCGCATCGATTTCGCACAGGACCTGATGGGGCCGATCCAATCTCTCTGCGGAGCGGTGGCGCAGTACGCAAAGCGCGACCAGACGGCGGACGGCCGGAAGTGTGAGCCGTCGGAAGTTGACGACTGGTCGGCGCTCATCGGCCTGTTCGCGAACGGCGCCGTCGGAGTCTGGGAAGGAAGCACCGTCATGAAGGGGTACTACAACGACGGATTCGGCCACGAGTGGGGCGAAGTCAACGGCAGCGAAGGGTCGGCTGTCTACAAACTCGTCGATCCGAATCACATCCTCGTCGGCCGGCATGGCCAGTCGCTCCGGAAGGAACGCGTTCCGGATGAATATCTGGTGCCGGAAGGAAGCCCGCGCGATCCGCACGAGGGAGTGCCGAGCACGGTCTTTCGCTACGACCTCGTCTATGAGTTCGTTTCGGCGATCATCGAGAAGCGGGACGCTGTCCCCGGCTTCGATGACGGCGCCCGCGCACAGCTCGTCGCGGACTCGGTGCTCGAGTCATACGACAAGAAGACTTGGATCAATATCAACTGCAAGCTCGACTGAGGGGCGAGATCGTAAAGCCGGCCGGTTGCACCCGGCCGGACGCGGAACAAGGGGGTGTGCAGCTCTTACTGATTCGGATACACCAGCAGAAACAGCCATTCCGCGACCATCGCCGGCTTCTCTTCGCCCTCGATGTGAATCGTGTTCTCGGTTTTGACGAGATAGCGGTTGCCGCCGCGGTCTTCGATTCCGGTGAGCTTGCCCTCGTTGCGGATCCGCTTGCCGACGCGGACCGGGGCGAGAAGCCGCAGCTTGTCGAAACCGTAGTTGAGGCCGTAGAGCGCGCCGGGTGGGTAATCTTCGCCGAATGTCTGGCGCGAAAAGTACGTGAGCATCGAAATCGTCCAGAAGCCGAAGGCGATGGTGCCGCCGTAGGGGCTGTCCTTCGCGGCCCGTTCCGGATCCGTGTGCAGCCAGTCGCTGTCGGCGGTGGCGATGCCGAAGCGGTTGATCGCCTCCTGTTCGACGGTAAACCAGTCGGACATCTTTGGTTCATTGCCGTAATACGAACGGATGGCTTCGATCGGCGCAGGTGTGGAGGACATCGAAGATCTTTCCAGGTATTCGTGAGATTTGAGTCATTTGATCGACCGTTCGGCATTGTAGCGAACGGTGCTCAACATAACCGGCCGGCGAAGATTTCCGTATCGTATTCGAACTCAACAACTCCATCGCACGCGTGTTCTTGGAAGATTGTTGCGAGTGCGGCCAGCATCGGCTCATGGCGCGGATGGCCGGCGGCAGGGGCATACGATGATGACAGCAACCGTCCGGTGACGCCTGCCAGATCAAACCGTTGCACGTTCGGCAGAACATGGCGGATGTGGCCGGCGCCGAAGAACTGCTCGAAAATTTCCGTTGCGATATCTTCGTGGCGGATGGCGGCATAATCGGTGCCGAATTCCCGCAGCAGCGCCTCGTACGCACGCAGAAACGGGGACGAATCGGTCTTCCGCGAATTCCAGACAAGCGCCCCCCAGCCATTCGGTTTCGTGATGCGACAAAACTCGGTGCGGGCTCGTTCCGGATTGAACCAGTGAAACGCCTGGCCGGCGACGACTCCGTCGACGGAGTTGTCGGCGAGCGTCGTCGCTTCGGCTGTGCCCTCGACGCTTTGGAATCGCCCCGATCGGTCATACGCCGCGAGGTACATCTCTCCC
>JBFWWA010000645.1:0-3124 GCA_050246455.1 Planctomycetaceae bacterium | reverse complement strand
TCGGCGCCGTATGATGCGTTCGTGGTCGGGGTGCAGGCCGATTATCTTCCGCACCCGTCGGCGCAGATTCACATCGTTCAGAACCAGAGTCAGGTTTCGGAAACGTGCTTCTGGCTTCCGCACTGGCTGCAGCCGGGGTTGATTCCGCGCGACTCGAGTCGTACCGGACTTCGTACCGTCGGCTATGCGGGGCAGGACTATTACCTCGCCGGTGGTCGCGGCCGATGGGAGAATGAGTGCCGGCGGCTCGGGCTCGAGTTCCGCATGCTCTCCGCGGAGAACTGGCACGACTTTTCCAGCATCGACGCGGTCCTCGCGATCCGCACATTCGACCATTACGAGTACGACAAGAAGCCGGCGACAAAACTCTTCAATGCCTGGCACGTCGGAACGCCTCTGGTCGCCGGAAACGATTCCGCATTTCGCCAGGTCGGGATCCCGGGAGCGGATTATCTGGTTGTGAATTCGTTTGAAGAAGCCGTTTCGGCAATCGAGCGACTTCGCGACGACGGCGATCTGTACGGGCAGATTGTCGAGGCAGGGCGCCGGCAGGCTTTGACGTTCGCTCGCGAGCGCATCGCCGAGGCATGGATTGTTTTCTTCCGGTCAATTGCAATTCCCCGCTTTGAAAAGTGGAAGGAAGGAAATCAGGGTTCGCGCGGTCACTGGATCTTCGTGAATTCGGAGCGGCTCGCCCGAACGTGCTTTCGGGAAGCGCGACGCAAAGTGCTCGGCCCGATCGGATTCAAACGCTGACACTGCGGATCAATGCACGTACCGATACTTCACCGGATTGTTCATGGCTGGCGGTATCGCGGATGGCCAACGTCGCCCACCGCGCTTCGCTGCATGCAGTCATCGTACGCGCAGTTCGGCGAGGATATCGTGCTGCACGGTCTGCTCGGTAACCGTCTCGATCGGGGCTTCTACGTTGATGTCGGCTGCTTCCATCCGATCCGACTTTCGAACACGTACCGCTTCTACTTGCGGCAGTGGTCGGGAATCTGCATCGATCCGAATCCTGATCCGCATCTTGCCCGCGAGTGGAAGCGGCATCGGCCGCGCGATCGGTTCCTCAACGTTGCCGTCGGCGAGCAGACGGGAACAGTGCTCTACAAAATCGATTCCGGCAAACCGCAGGAAAACCGGATTCTCGATTCGCCGGAGAAGGGTTCTGCGAACGTCGTCGAAGTCCCCTCAATGCGGCTCGATCAGATTCTGTCGGAGCACCTTCCCGAAGGAACGAAGTTCGACCTTCTTTCGGTCGATTGTGAAGGGCATGATCTTGCGGTACTTCGCTCGAACGATTTTTCGAAGTTCCGGCCGACGTGCCTGGTGGTCGAATCGCATGGCTCTCCGGAGGCCGATCCGCTAATGTCATTCGTCGACGGCCTCGGATATCGACTCGCCGGGCTCTGCGGATATTCGCGCATCTACCAGTTGAAATAGCATGCACCAGGTTCTACAGAACGTTCGTAGCGGCAAGCTCGAAGTGCGGGACATTCCCGCGCCCATGGTGTGCGACGGCGAAGTGCTGATCGCCAATCGGGTTTCCATCATTTCCGCGGGGACGGAGAAGATGGTTCTCGATCTCTCGCGCAAGTCGCTGCTCGGCAAAGCACGTGAGCGGCCCGACCATGTGAAGCGCGTTCTCGAGAAGCTGCGCAACGAGGGAATCCGGCAGACGCTCCAGCAGGTGCGCGAAAAGCTCGATTCGCCGATGCCGATGGGTTACAGCTCGGCGGGCGTGGTGCTCGCGTGCGGGCGCGGCGTGCAGGAGTTCAAGCCGGGAGACCGCGTCGCTTCGAACGGAGCGCATGCCGAGATTGTTTCTGTACCGAAGCTCCTCTGCGGGCTTGTTCCCGAGAACGTTCCGTTCGACCAGGCAGCGTTCGGAGTGCTGGGCGCCATTGCGATGCAAGGGGTCCGGCTCGCGAAGGTCTCGCTGGGTGAGACGGCGTTCGTCATCGGGCTCGGACTGGTGGGGCAACTCACGGTCGGGCTCCTGAACGCTTCGGGATGCCGGGTCATCGGCGTCGACCCCGACGGATCAAAATGCGAGCTTGCACGGAAGATGGGAGCCGAGGTTGCACGGCCGAATCTCTCCGCAAGCGATGTGGCGACACTTACGCGCGGACTCGGAGCGGATGCGGTGCTGATTACTGCGTCGGCCAAATCGAACGAGCCGATCGAGCAGGCGGCGGCCGCCGTTCGGCCGAAAGGGCGCGTGGTGCTGGTGGGCGTCGTGGGGCTCGAACTCGATCGGCGTCCGTTTTACTTCAAAGAGGCGGAGTTCGTGGTTTCGTGCTCATACGGACCGGGGCGATACGATCCCGACTACGAAGAGCGCGGGCGCGACTATCCCGCGGCGTGGGTCCGCTGGACTGAACAACGAAACATTCAGGGTGTCCTCGACTTGATGGGTTCGGGGAAACTCGATGTCGCGCCGCTTTTGTCGCATCGGTTCGCGATCGAACGCGCGGAGAACGCGTACCAGTTGATTGAACGGGGGGATGAGCCGTTTCTCGGAATTGCGCTGGAGTATTCCGGCTCGGTCGATGCGGCGGCGCGGATCGTTGAACTGCGAAGTCCGTCCCACAAGAGTGGTCGCATTGGTGCCGGGGTCCTGGGGGCGGGAAACTTCGCGCGGATGGTGCTGTTTCCCGCAATCGAGCGTTCCGGCGAATTCGCGCCGCGCGTGCTCTGTTCCGCCGGTGGAATCTCTGCCGCGCACAGTGGACGAAAGCTGGAGTTCGAACGCGCAACGACGGACGAGGAACAGGTTTTCCGAGACGACCGCGTCGATGCGATCTTCTCGATCACGCAGCATGACCAGCATGCGAAGCACGTACTGCAGGCGATCGCGGCTCGAAAGCCGGTCTTTGTCGAGAAGCCTCTCTGCCTGACAACTGAAGAACTTCGCGAGATTGAGGAGGCGCTTCACGACGCGGGAAACCGTGCGCCGCTGGTGATGGTGGGATTCAACCGGCGGTTCGCGCCTGCTGCGAAGATCGTCCGGGATTTCTTTGCGGCCACGAAGGAGCCCCTCACGGTCTCGGTGCGCTTTAATGCCGGCAACTTTCCGCGAGAGCTCTGGACTCAGGACGACGAAGCGGGCGGGGGC
>JBFWWA010000644.1:0-3130 GCA_050246455.1 Planctomycetaceae bacterium | reverse complement strand
GTGCTCTTCCGATCTGGAAAGCGGGAGGAGACGCCCCGTTTACGATTGCGGGCGTCTTTCGGGAGGCGGGCGCGGTCGGACTTGTCACCGTGTCGCTCAGCATTGCGATGGTGGCGATCATCATCGAGAACTTCGTCACCATTCGGCGCGGCTCGCTGATGCCGCGCGGACTCGCGGAGCAATTGCAGCAATTGCTTCGCGAAGGGCAGCTGAAGCCGACTGAGGAAGCGGCCCGGCAGAGCGATTGTCTGCTCGGCGATATGGTCGCGGCGGGAGTTTCGGATTCGCCGCTCGGTTACGCGCGCGTCGAGAAAGCGATGGAGGACGTCTGCGCGCGGCAGACGGCCCGGTTCATGCGGCGCATCGAATATCTCGCGGTGATCGGTACGGTCGCACCGATGCTCGGGCTTCTTGGCACGGTGTGGGGGGTCATGGTTGCGTTTCTGGAATTCACCGGAAAAGCGAACGTGCAGGTGACGGAGCTCGCGCCCGGCATCGCGCATGCCCTGGTTAACACGTTCATCGGTCTGTGTGTCGCAATTCCGGCGTTCGGTTTTTACGGATACCTGAGAAACCGGATCGAAGAACTTGTCGCGCTTACCGCGGAGGCGGCGGAGTGGGTCTTCTCGGAATTCAAATTGACACAGGCAGCGCGCCGCCAGCGGCCAGCGGCTGAACCGGTCGCAGCTCCTGCTAAAGCACCGGAGGGGGCTCGGCAGCCGTTTCCTTCCGTGACCATTGAGCGGGGACGCACCGGATGAGAACGCCGACAGCGCGCCGCTCGCACGGAATCAAGTTCAACATTATCTCGATGATCGATATTTTCTTCCTGTTGATCATCTTTTTCATTACTGCTGCGCGCTTCGTGCACAGTGAATCGCAGTACGAACTTCAGCTGCCGACCGCGCGCGGGAACGATCCGGGGGAACAGGCGGAGCGGCTGCTGGTCGTGACGATCACCCCCGACCGGAAGATGCATATCGGTCCGACGGAGGTCGATCTTGAGGAAGTCGAAGCGCAGATTCTTTCCGGACGCGAAAAGGACGCCGCGAAATTCGAGGTCCGCATCCGGTCGGATCGGAACGTTCCTTATCGCGACATCGAGCCGATCCTGCTCGCCTGCGCGCGATCCGGTGTGACCAACGTGAAGTTTCCGGTGATGGAATGACGGCGGGCTATGGGCGATGCAGTGGCCAGGTTCTGAACCCTAACTCCTATTTCCCAATTCCTACCTCCTTTCCCCAATGAAACTTCCCACATCCTCCCATCGCTCTGAAATCTACGAAGACAAGTGGATGACGCCGATGATCGACATCGTCATCCTCCTGCTGATTTTTCTCGTTTGCGCGTCGGCGGGATCGAGTCCGGAATCGATGTTCCCGACGCAGCTCGCGGCGGGTGGTGCGGTTTCATCGGCCGAGGTTCCCCTCGCGGAGAAGAAGTGGGTCACGCCAATCTGGCTGCACCTGAAACGGGGGCCGGGGGAAGCGCGAACGATCATTTCGATGAACGAACGGGACTACGACGACTTCGATCTGCTCCGCTCGCAGCTGCAGACGCTGGCGGAAGTCGCGCCGGAGAGCCCGGTCATTCTCGACATCGCCCCCGACGTTCCGCTCGGCGATTTGATTCGGGTCTGGGACACCTGCAAAGCGGCGAAGTTCCAGTCGATCCAGTTCGCGGCGGATGCTTCGAAGATCAAACCCGCAGTGCCGTAATTCCAGCATCCGGGGGGAAGTCAGCATGTCTCAGAGACGATTATTCCTCCTCATCCCATTGGCTTTCGTCGTGCTTGCGCAGACCGGCATGGACGTGCGCGCCGCACAGCCGACGTGGAAGGCGGGGTTTGCGAAGGAGAAGATTACCCCCGGCGAGCCGATGTGGATGAGCGGTTACGGGCCGCGTCTTGCGAAGGAGAAGATCCACGATATCTGGATCAAGGTCCTTGCCCTCGAGGCGGCGGATGGCAAGCAGGCGGTGCTCATCACCGCGGATGTCTGCGGGTTTTCGAGGCTGTCGTATGATGCGATCGTGTCGGGGATTGAGCGCGCGTGCGGACTGAAGCGCGACCGGGTCATGCTCACCTGCACACACACGCACACGGGGCCGGCGCTGCGGGAATGCCTGCATGTCTGCTGGCCCTGGGCGGAGCGCGACGCGCGTGAGCTCGTCGAGCAGTATTCGCTCGGACTCGAATCTCAAGTCGTTGCTGCCGCGAAGCGCGCGATTTCCGAATTGCAGCCCGCGGTGTTAAGTACAGGCGCAGGGACGACCGATTTCGCGGTCAATCGTCGGAACAACAAGGAGCCTGACGTTCCGGCGATTCGTGAAAAAGGGGAGTCGTTGCGCGGGCCGGTCGATCACTCGATTCCGGTGCTTGCAGTCCGCACTCCCGAAGGGAAGCTGCGGACGGTGGTCTTCGGATACGCCTGCCACGCGACAACGCTCGCCCTCACGCAGTGGTCGGGCGACTATCCCGGCTTTGCGATGCTCGCACTCGAACGGCTGCAGCCGGGAGCGGAAGCGATGTTCTACCAGGGTTGCGGAGCGGACCAGAATCCCATCCCGCGCCGGACCGTCGAGATCTGCCGCGAGTACGGCGAGAGGCTCGCAGCGGCGGTCAACGACACCCTCGCCAGTCCGATGCGGCCGATCGCGCCGGAGCTGCGGTCCGCCTTCGCCTTCGCGGAACTGAACTTCAAGTCTCCGCTGACGTCGGAATACCTCAAGGAGAAATCGGCAGAGAAGTCGCCGCAGGGTGCGCTCGCCGAACGTTACCTGCAACAGCTGGCGGAAGGTCGTCCGCTCGACACGTCACATCCGTACGCGATCCAGGTCTGGAAGCTCGGCAAGGACCAGCTCTGGATCAGTCTCGCGGGGGAAGTCGTCGTCGACTATTCGCTCAAGTACAAGGAGAAGTTCGGCCCCCGGACCTGGGTCAACGGCTTCGCGCACGACCTCGTCTGTTACGTCCCTTCAACGCGAGTGTTGCGGGAAGGGGGAGGGCAGGAGGTCGGCGTGCCGACTTGCGGGAAGGGGGAGGGCAGGAGGTCGGCGTGCCGTGGGACTACGGACTTCCCGCACGCGAATGGGCCGACGACATCGAGCCGCGCATCGACGCGGCGGTCGA
>JBFWWA010000643.1:0-3143 GCA_050246455.1 Planctomycetaceae bacterium | reverse complement strand
TCCCGGCGCGACGGAGATCAGCATCCGCGCCGGGGCATTGCTTTCGTTGCGGAACGAATGCTTCGTTCCGGGGGACGCGTTGAGAAACGTTCCGGGCCCCGCGACGATCGTCTCGTCGCCGATGTGGAAGGTCATCTCCCCGTCGAGTATGAAAAAGCCTTCCTGCTCGCGCGAATGGACGTGCGGAGGCGGACCACCACCCGGCGGCACGGTCGCCTCCCACAGCGCGTAGGTTCCACCCGTCTCGTCGCTCGTCGCCAGAAAGCGGTACGCATCGCCGACGACGGCGATTACGGTACCTTCACCGGGTTTGCGGAGAACAGCGGGTGGAGTGAGCATGGTTCGTCTCTTCAGGTGCGGGCAGAAATCTGAAATGACCAATGTCTCAATCAATAGCGAATGCTCGAATTCCGATTGGAGACGCGTTGGCTATCCTCCATCCTCCTATCGCCATCCTCGATCCGAGAATTCCGCTCCGCGACTTCTGCAGTCAAATAATCAGTCGACGTTTCTGACATCTGATGCTTTCGCGTTCGCGATGAAGTCGACAAGTTGTTGCGACTGGAAGAACTCCGGAATCTCCGCGTGGCCTTTGCCCTTGATGACGACAAGGTGCATCTTGCCGGTGAGGGCCTTGTAGCGGTCGTAAATGACCTGGCTGTTGTGTTCGAGCGGAACGACGGTATCGGAGTCGCCGTGGATGTGGAAGATCGGCACACCTGCTTTCGCCAGCCAGCCGAGGCGGTCGATCGGGTTGTGCTTCTTGAGTGCGATTTCGAGCTCTTTCGCCGACATTCCGTAGGCCGGCGCCGCCTTGTCGAGGCCGGGATAGCTGCGCAGATCGCAAACCGGATAGATCGCGGCGATCGCGCACACTTTGTCGATATTTTCAGCATCAGCGGCCCAGTTGTAAACCATCAGCCCGCCCCGGCTCTGCGCGAGGAATGACGCTCTCTGATCGAGGCCGTATTCCTTCCGGACGTGCGCGTAGAAGTCCGAGAAGATCTTCCGGCCGGCGGGACTCCCGTACGACTCGCCGACGTCAACGCCGCAGATGGCAAACCCGCGTTCGACGAGCGGACGAAAGACCCACTCATTTGTCAGATTTGGGTGCCCGCCGATTGTCGGCGCATACCACAGCCACGGCTTCGTTCCATCCGCCGCCGGATTTGATGGCTTGATGATGAACCCTTTGTGTTCGCCGATCCTGATCGCGATGCGCGGCAACGGAGCAGGGGAGACATCCACCGCGGCCGTACACCATTGCGGCAGCAGCGATGCCGCAACGGCGGCGATGAGGAACCGGATGAAAGTTCGTCGGCGTATGATCATGTGGTGGCGTTCCAGTTCTCAAAGACGACTCGTTGAATCATCAAGGCGACTTGTTTCAAGTGTCTCACTCGACTGAGGGATGTTGGCGAAAGCGCCAATCGGGACCACCCCCGGTCAATTCCCTTGCGATGCAACACGATAAGGCGCGAGCAGCTGTTCGCGATTACGTTTTTTTGCTTCGCTGACGATTGCCAGCTTTTTAAGAATGGAACAGGGGAGTTCCGTGGATAGTCTCCAAGCGGCTCCATCGGCAAATCCGACAACGAACTCTCCTTCGCCAATTCCGGGCAAATGCAATACTGGCGTATCATTATCGGGAATATCCTCGACGGAAATGTCTCCCGGTTCCAGCCAATGCGTCTTCGAGTTACGGGCCTCAACGAGGACGATTGCGTCCGAATTGGCCAGACTTCCAACGCCGAATACCGTTCCCTCTCCCGTCACGGCGAGAATGTGCGTCTCGCGGGTTTCGTACGACGATGGACAGAACACGTTTGGCGTCTCGATGCGCGCAATTCGATTGCGGTCGCTCTTCCAATGATCGCTTAGTGAGATCTCGTGACGCCAGCCGGCCTCCCAGAAAATCGCCGCCGCACCGCGCCAACTGACCGCAGGTTGACCGTCAGGGGTTATGAACGTCGGCGGCGGAAGTTGGCGAAAGGAGTCTTGATAGTTTCCGAGCGCCAACGTGATTTGTCGCACGCAATTCACGACGTTCCTGCGTTCTGCTTTGTGCATCGTGGGTCGGACGATCAGTAAATATGCCGCCACGAAAGCGAGAATGCCGAGAACGGCGACCGACCTAATCACAATGCACTTCAAACGCTCGTATTTCACCCACGAATCATCCGCCATGTCAGGTTTTACGGCCATCGTGGGTGGTGCCCGTTGCGGGAGTCTACCGGTGCGACGAAGTCACAACAGTCAGGACGTTTGAAGTCCGATTCCGATCGGATGCGTAACATCTTTGACACTTCATGGCGACCTCTTGCGGCTATCGCCGGGTGCCACTGGCGGCAGCTTTGGGCCGCCAGTGCTTGTGCTGTTCGACGCGTGTAAGTCTGGTCGATGAAAGTGTGCTCACGAAGAGCACTGGTGAGCCGAAGCGTCTCACCAGTGGCACCCCGCGGTGTCGTTCCAGTTCTCATACATGGCTCTTCACCCTGTCCTCATTTCACTCGGGAGGAATGCCGAAGGACTTTGCGTCTTCGCGAAGATTCTGGAGTGCGCGGTCGACGATTCTACGAACTTCCGCTTCGATGTTCGCGATGTTCTTCTTGTCGTCCGGAAGCATCATCCAGCAGGTCGTAATCGCTTGCCGAAAGGAATTGTCGACAGCTTGTGGTCCGAACATGTTTCGAATCGAATCCTTGGCTTTTTCTGGATCGTCGTCGTTAAACTCGTTGTAGGTTGTGATCGCCATGCGGTTTTCCAATTTCCAGAAGAAGAGATTCCCACCGGACGGTGTCACCGTTCCTGATTCGTTCGTCTGTGCTCGATCAAAGCGGAGGCCAGTATCAGCATACCGGGCAGGAAGCAGAGCGGGAACACGGGTCCGCCGGGGAGTCGGCCCGATGCTGCAAAGTTGATCGCGTAGAAGGCGATCATCCCCGCGATGGATAGCGCGCCGCCGAGCAGTTCCCATTTCCAGAGCAGCAGCATTCCAAAGAGGGCGACAAGCAATGCTGCATGCTGCGGGATCTCGGCGCCGGTCAATTTCCGAGGATCGAATCCTTCGCCGATCAGAAACAGCAGGAATACTCCGACGATTAGAAATCCCGTGATTCTGGCAGTCCAGCGAATTGCCGGCA
>JBFWWA010000642.1:0-3149 GCA_050246455.1 Planctomycetaceae bacterium | reverse complement strand
GACGCGATCAGGAACCGGCGAATTGGCTGCTCATCTTCGATGATCAGAATGTCATGGCCACTGGATTGCATGGAGCTATTCTACCACTACCTGCGGTGCATCCTTCGGAAGCGGCAGCCGAATCACGAACTCCGCTCCTCCACCCGGACGATTGGCAGCGGCGATGGTTCCGCCGTGGGATTTGACGATCGCTCGACAGATCGCCAGCCCGAGACCGCTCCCTCGACCCCCGTCCGCAGTTGGCGTCGCTCGATAGAACTTGTCGAAGATCCGTTCTTCCGCGCCGGCAGGAAGCCCTGGTCCGTTGTCGGAAACGGCTAGCCGCAGATGTTTGCCATCGACCGCCGCCCGGACCGTCACTTCAGTTCCTTCCGGCGTATACCGGGCGGCATTCTCGAACAGATTGACAAACACCTGCTCCATGAGGATCCCGTCCACATACAGCAGAGGTAAATCGTTGGGGAGATGCACGGCAACTTCGTGCTGTGCCAGTTCACGACGAGTACGATGAAGCGCGGATCCGATGAGTTCCTCCAGCACATGCCACTGCCGGTTGGGCGTTGCGGCTCCCGCATCCAGCTTCGACATCTGAAGGATGTTTTCAAGTAGCCGATTGAGTCTGGCCGCCTCGTCCGCCACTGTTTCCAGCAACTGGCGGCGAGTGACTTCATCAATTGATGCAGCTTCCAACAAGCTGCTGCTGGCCCCGGCGATAGCTGCCAGCGGCGTCTTCAGATCGTGCGAGACGCTACTCAGCAGGCTGCTGCGAACCTGTTCGGCTTCAGCCTGGATACGAGCGTTGGCAGCCTCGATTGCCAGCTGATCCCGTTCCAATGCCAATGCCAGTTGATTCCCGCACGCATCCAGAACGCGGCGAAACTCCGGGTCAAGCAACCGACTCGCGTCTGCAACTCGAACGGCAATCGCCCCATGTGTCCCCTGGGAGCCGGTGAGAGGAAAGAAAAGAGCAACCGCATTCGGAAGAGTGTTGGTACCCGCCCCTGCAATCTGATCATGCTCGATCACCCATTGCGCCACAGGCAGACTCACCGCATGTTTCGCGATGGTCGAGTCGTGCCCGAAGGCGAGTTCCGGCGCGTTCTCTTGCTGACGCAAGTAGATTGCCACCTCCCCACCCAGCATTTCAGCGATTTTGCCCCCTGCTGCACCGACGAGAAACACGTTTCCGTACAACGAGCTCAATTGCTTGCCAAGTTCGTACAGAGCAGACGTCCGCCGCTCCCGGTGCCGGGTGCTTTCGATCTGCGCCCTCAATCGGGAAGTCAGCGTGCTGATCACAATTCCGATGGCGAGCATGACCGCAAACGTGACGACGTACTGCGTATCCGTGACGGCAAACGTGTGGAATGGTGGGACGAAAAAAAAGTCGAAGACAAGAACCGCCAGAATGCTTGCGAATACTGCAGGACCTCTCCCGGATCGAGCGGCCGTCCAGGCCACAGCCGCCAGAAACAACATGACGGTGTTCGCCTCGGCATCCGCGAAATGCAGGAATTGCAGACCGTAAGCGAGGCAACCCGTCAAGCCGACAAGTCCCAAAGCCGAGATGTACGGTCGTTTTGAACCAGCGGAGGATTTCGCAGGAGCAGGAGAACGTTCTGCCTTCTCTTCTTCGCCGTGAATGACATACACGTCGATGTCGCCGCTACTCTCCAGCACTTCGTCCACCACCGTGCCGAAAAGCAGGCGTCGCCAGCGAGGCCGATTCGTTTTGCCAATCAGGATCTTGGTGACGTTGCGAGAACGGGCGTAGTCGAGAATCGTGTCGGTCACGTTCTGCCCGGCCAGAGTGACTGTTTCCGCACCCAGCCGTTCGGCGAGTCGGAAATTCTGACTGATCTGCTGCTTACCAGGATTGCTCGTTGGTTCTCCGGTGAGATCGACTGAGACCGCAAGCCACGGAGCATCCAGAGCCGCCGCCATCCGTCGCGCCGTGCGAATCACACGCGCGGTGGTCGGGCTGGGTCCCACGCACACGAGCAGTCGTTCGGCGGTGGCCCAGGGTCGGATGGCCGCACGTTCGCGACGCGCCGACTCGACATCGGTGTGGATCCGGCGCGCCGCCTGCCGGAGCGAGAGTTCGCGCAGGGCCGACAGGTTCGACTTCTGGAAGAAACTTTGAATCGCGCGCTGCGCCTGTTCCGGAACGTAGACCTTCCCGGCCTTGAGCCGCAAAAGCAGTTCCTCCGGCGTGATGTCGACCAGCTCAAGGTCAGCAGCCAGATCGAACACGCGGTCGGGGACCGTCTCACGGACCGTAATTCCGGTAATCTGCCCGATGACGTCGTTGAGACTCTCGATGTGCTGCACGTTCAGCGTCGTCCAGACGTTGATTCCTGCATCGAGCAGCTCTTCGACGTCCTGCCAACGTTTCTCGTGACGACAACCGGCGGCGTTCGTGTGGGCAAGTTCATCGACAAGAATCAGGTCCGGGCGGCGCGCAAGCGCCGCATCGACGTCGAAGTCGCGGAGCGTCACGCCACGATACTCGTATTCACGGACCGGGAGGCTTTCGAGACCGGCGAGCAACGCTTCCGTCTCCGGGCGACCATGCGGCTCGATGTATCCGACAACCACTTCTCGCCCCTCGGCTTTCGCTCGCTGGGCGTTCTCCAGCATCGAGTACGTCTTCCCGACTCCGGCGGCATAACCGAAGAATACCTTCAGCGTGCCGCGCCTGGCCTCGGCTTCTTCGGCCTTCACTTGCGCGAGAAGTTCATCAGGATTGGGACGAGAATCCGGCATGCGCGGTCTCAATTCGCCTTCTGTCGATCCATCTCGAGGTTCAATCGAAGAACATTGACTCGACGCTCCCCAAGAACGCCGTACTGCCGGTTCTCCGTGTTCTGCCGAACCAGTTCACGCACGGCGTCTTCAGACATCTTCCTCGAAGCCGCAATCCTTGGCACCTGGAATTCGGCTGCCGCAGGCGAGATGTGCGGATCGAGTCCGCTGGCGGATGCAGTCACGAGATCGACCGGGATACTTGTCCCCGAAGAACCCGCAATGTGAAGTGCGTTGATGCGAGTTTCCGCCGCCGCCTTACGACCAGAGTGCAGCGGGCCGAAGTTCGAGCCGCTCGACGCCGCAGCGTTGTAGGGAAATGGCGAGGTCGCCGAGGGCCGGCC
>JBFWWA010000641.1:0-3166 GCA_050246455.1 Planctomycetaceae bacterium | reverse complement strand
AGACGCCAAAAGCGATTCTTCTTGTCTTGGGGGCCAATACCAGTCCCCTGAAGAGGAAGAAAAGGGGACATTCTACTTTTTGGAGGGAGTTTCGTAGGGTGTGTTGAAGCGCTCTCGCGAAACGCACCGTTCTGCCTCGCCAGAAATGCGATCCATTCGAGATTGTTGCAGGTGCATCGCGACGCACCCTACAAGACTAAAAGACTGCAAGACTGCAACAGTTCCAGACACACGCATGTGTAACCTCCTGTCGCGTTGCGACCGAGCCAGGCGTTCCGCCACGCTGGGCCACCCTGCCGTTGACGTGATATCATGTCGCTGTTCCGAGGCTTCAATTCCTCTCTGCAGCGTGAAAGATCATCATGTGCCGTTCGTTCGTCTGGGCTTTGACGATTGTTGTGTCGTTCGGGGGGACGGCCTGGGCTGAGCCGCTGGTCTACAAAGGGAAGGCCGGGCCGGGGGTCGGGAAGCATCTCGTGTTTCTGGCGGGGGATCACGAGTATCGCTCGGAAGAAACGCTGCCGGCACTTGCGCGCATTCTGGCGGTGCATCACGGCTTCCAATGCACGGTCCTGTTCACCGTGAATCCGCAGACCGGAGAAATTGATCCGGCCGCCGACAACATGCCGGGAACCGAGGTGTTAAGCAGCGCGGATCTGGCGGTCATTTTTCTCCGGTTCAAGAACCTCCCGGCGGAGCAGATGCAGCCGATCGTCGATTATCTCGACCGCGCGGGGCCCGTTGTGGGGCTGCGAACGGCCACGCATGCGTTCAAGATCGCGGCCGGCTCACCCTTCGCGCGATTCGACTACGAGTTTAAAGGTGCGGAGTTCGAAAAAGGATTCGGCCGGCAGGTTCTCGGCGAAAGCTGGGCGGGACATTATGGAGAGAACCATGTGATGAGCACGCGGCTTGATATTGTGCCGGAAGCGGCATCGCATCCGATTCTGCGCGGCGTGAAGAAGCCGTGGGTCCAAGCCGGGGGCTACTGGACGAAGCCGATGAGCGACAGCACGGTGCTCGCGCTGGCACAGCCACTGAGGGGGATGACTTCGAACTCACCGGCGGCGGAGGGGAAGGCCCCGTGTCCCGGCGCGTGGGTGCGGCAATACAGTGGCAAGGAGGGGCGGCAGGGACGGGTCTTCACCACGACGTACGGCGCGTCGGAGGATCTTCTCGACCTCGACTTTCGGCGGATGCTGATCAACGCGTGCTTCTGGAGCTGCGGGCTGGAAAGCCGAATCACGCCGGACCTGAACGCCGATTTTGTGGGAGCCTTTCAGCCCTCCCCGTTCCGCTTCGAAGGTCATCGGCGCAACGTGAAGCCGGGCGACCTGTCGGATCTCAACTCGCCGATCATGTCGACGACGAAGCCGATCGCTCCGTGAAGGTGCTTTGCTCAAGAACTCGGGTGGCCCGCTCTGCAACGGGCGTGGTCTTCGCGTTATCACAGCACGCTCTTCGCAGGCTCAGGGCGTGCCACCCGAGCGGGAGTTGGCGAACGAGTTCCCGCTGCGATTCCGGGGCACACTTCGTTTTGCCCCGGCCACCCGACCGCTTCGAAGGTCATCGGCGCAACGTGAAGCCGGGCGATCTGCCCCCCGATGCTCCGTGGGGGTTGGCGGAAATCGGGACGGGCGTCGGCCAAATTCCTTAGAGCGGGGCGTCGAGTCGGTCGACTCAGGGGCTCTCATGGTTCACTATAGAGGGACTGCCTGAAGTCCCACCAACCTGAGCCGGAGCTCTTCAATGGCGTCGATTCGAGCGCTGATTTCGTGCGCTGCCGTCTGCACGATGGTGTTCCTGGTTTGCGTGATTGCGGAGGCCGCCGAAGCTCCCGCTGCGACGAAGCCTGTGGCCCGTGTTCCGCTGCCGGCCAGCGAATTGCCGCTCAAGCTGGTTCGCGGAGAGCGGATTGCGCTGGTGGGGAATTCCACCGCTGAGCGGATGAATCATTTCGGCCATCTGGAAGCGCTGCTGCATCTGCGATTTCCGGAGCTCGAACTGGTGGTGCGGAACTTCGGCCGGCCGGCGGATGAAGTCGGCGTTCGGCAGCGGTCGAACGATTACGACAAGCTGGATGATCCGCTCGCCGTTTTTGCCCCCGACACGTTCCTCTGTTTCTTCGGCTACAACGAATCGTTTGCCGGCCCGGAAGGGGTCGAGAAGTTCCGTTCGGATTACAGCCAGTTCCTGAAGGAATACGCCGAGAAGTATCCGCGCGGCGAGAAAGGGAGCAAGCCGCGCTTCGTTCTGATCTCGCCGATCGCGTTCGAATCGACCGGGAACAAATTTCTGCCGGACGGTTCAAAGGAGAATGCGAACCTCAAATTGTATGCGGAGGGAGTTGCCCGGGTCGCGAAGGATCACGGAATTGCCGGCATCGATATTTTCACACCGACCGAGGCGCTGTTTGCCGCCGAGGCGGGAGCGCAATTCACGACGAATGGCTGCCACGTCAACGAAGCGGGAGATCGTGAAGTGGCGGCGGCGATTGTCGGCGAGCTCTTCGGCGACGGGGGCTCGCTCCCGTTTGGAACAAGCCAGTTCGAGGCGCTGCGCGCCGCCGTGAACGACAAGTCGTGGGTGCACGAGCAGGACTACCGGATGCTCAACGGCTGGTACGTGTACGGCGGACGTCGCACCTGGGACACGGAAACCTTCCCGCGCGAGTACATCAAGATTCGCAACATGGCGGCCGTGCGCGATCGGCGCATCTGGGACATGGCAAAGGGAAAACCGGTCTCTGCAAAACCGGACGACAGCCAGACCGGGGAACTCTTTGTGCCGAAGACGCGTTTCGGCGAGCCGCGTCAGGATTACTCGGAAGCGGAGGAGCTGCGCAATCTGAATCCGGACGAGCTGATCAAGTCGTGCACGGTGCCGGAAGGTTTCGAGATTCAGCTCTTTGCCGACGAGACCCGTTTTCCGGAGCTGGCAAAGCCGGTGCAGATGACGTTCGACAACCGGGGCCGGTTGTGGGTCTCGGTGATGCCGACCTATCCGCAGTGGAAGCCGGGGGATCCGAGGCCGGCCGACAAGCTGCTGATTTTTGAAGACACGGACCGCGACGGCAAAGCGGACGTCTGCAAAACATTCTACGACAAGCTGCACTGCCCGACCGGCTTCGAATTCTTCGGCGGCGGAGTTCTGGTGACGAGTCAGC
>JBFWWA010000640.1:0-3175 GCA_050246455.1 Planctomycetaceae bacterium | reverse complement strand
CTTGCGGTGCTCCAGGGGAATCTCGCGCCGGACGGCGCGATCATCAAGACTTCGGCCGCCTCTCCGCAATTGATGAAGCATCGCGGCCGAGCGATCGTTTTCGAAGATTACGCCGACATGCTCGCGCGCGTGAACGATCCCGCGCTGCCGGTCGATGCGTCGAACGTCCTCGTGCTCAAGAATGCCGGGCCGAAAGGTGTTCCCGGATTTCCGGAATGGGGAATGATTCCGGTTCCGACAAAACTGCTCGAACAGGGAGTAACCGACCTCGTCCGCATCAGCGATTCGCGAATGAGCGGCACGAGTTTCGGCACGGTCGTGCTCCATGTTTCACCGGAGGCGGCGGTCGGCTCGCCCCTCGCGCTGGTCCAGAATGGAGACGCGATCGAACTCGACGTCGAGGGGCGCAAGCTGCATCTTGACGTAGGAGATGCGGAACTCGCGAAGCGGCGCGCCGCCTGGAAGCCGCGCGAATCGCCGCACCGCCGCGGCTATCCGAAATTCTACATCGAGCATGTCCTCCAGGCGCACGAGGGAGCGGACTTCGATTTCCTCCGCCCGAGGAGCGATGCCGATCTGGAATTCATCGAACCGAGTGTGGGGAGGTCGTAGGGAAGGGCAGGAGTTAGGAAATAGGAAATAGGGGATAGCGTGGACCAAGCCGATGGCTTGCCGTCGGAGAAGCAGAGTGCGGGTTTTGGCATTCTTACCGATCGTTTTCAGCCGGTAGTTCGTCCGCAAAACGACGTTTGTCATTCGACATCCGGGATTGGAGCAACTCATGGGATTGTTCGGAGGCGGGAAGGATTGGAACGTCATCGCCATCCTTTATGAGAAAAAAGGGCATTACCAGGTCAACGGCAACCGGGGCAAAGGCGCCGCGGCCGAGAAGATTCGCGACAACGTGAAGAAACACGCGCGGACAATTTTCTGGGCAGTGTTCGATCAGAATCGCAAGTTCATCGAGGGAGCGCCGGGACCCGGGAAGGAGACCGTCACACCGGAGTCGTTCGAGCGAATTCAGCGAGGACTCGCCACCTCCAGGACGGTGCAGACGATTCTCACGATGCTCGAGAAGGGCCAAACCGACAAAGCGGCGAAGGAACTGGAGTGGAACGACGAGTGAGGATTCAGGAGTTCGGAATCAGGGGTCAGGGAATGACCGAAGCTGACTGCTTGCTGTCGGGATTTGCGGTTTGAAGTTTCAAGTCTGCCGCGCTGTCACGAATACCTTGGAGTCATTGCCGGTCGCCGATAGGCCTCTTATGCGAATCGCTTCCATTGATGTCACGGTCGTCGAAGTTCCGCAGCGCGAGCCTGTGGCGCCGTACCGGTCGCATCTTCGGACGAGTTCGTCCACACGAAGTGCGATTGTCCGCGTCGACACGGATGAGGGGATCGTCGGCTGGGGTGAGCACAACGTCAACTTCCTGCCGAACGTCAGTGCGCGGCGGATGCAGCGGGCAGCAGAGAGCTGGGCGGTTGGCCGCGATCCGCTGAACATCGAAGCGTTTCACCGTGACTGCCCACTCGAAACGCGACTGAAGTCGGGGATCGAGCTCGCGCTGTGGGACATTCGGGGCAAAGCGCTCGGCGTGCCGGTCGCGACGCTGCTCGGCGGCATCATCCGAACACGGATCGCGCTTGCCGCCTGCATGGGAATTCAGTCGTACGAGCGGGCCGGCGAGATTGCAGCGCATTACGTCGAGCTTGGTTATACAACGCTCAAGACGAAAGCCGGGTCGGACATGCAGGAAGATCTGGAAATGGTCCGCGGCATTCGGGATGCCGTTGGCGATCGACTCAAGCTGCGGATTGATCCCAACTGCGCGTATTCGCTAAAGGACGCGATCGAGCTCGGACGGCAGCTCGAGCCGTACAAACTTCAATACCTCGAACAGCCAATTGCCGCGGAATCATTGGCGGACGCGCGTCAACTTCGCAACGCGACTCGTACGCCGATTGCACTCAATGAAAGCGTGACCGACCTGGCGAGCGCCTGGTACATTCTCCGCGAAGATGCCGCGGCGTTTCTGCTGCCCGATACGCACATTGCCGGCGGAATTCTGCCGTGCGTGAAGATCGGACATCTCTGCGAAGCGGCGGCCATACCGTGCATCATGCACTGCGGGCACGATCTTGGTCCGAAGACGGCCGCGATGCTGCATGCGGCGGCGGCCTGTCCGGCGTATTCACTTGCGAACGACAGCACTTACGACGGGCTCGTCGACGACATCATCTGCGAGCCGTTCCGCATCGTGCAGGGCTCGATCGAAGTGCCGACGGTTCCCGGACTCGGCGTTGAGGGAGATCTGGCGAAGCTTCGACGTTATGCTGTCGATTGCTGAGATCGGCATCACCATAAACGATTCTCCCGGCTGAGATTCCCATGAAACGTCTGGTTCCACTCGCGGCATCCGCTGTTCTGATGTTTCTGATCCTGTGCGTCGCCTCGATGGACGCGGCTCCGAAAACGGACGCAGCGGCCAGGAAAGCGGCAGCCACTCCCGACACTACGCGCGGCGACAAAATGCTCGAAGCCTATTTTCAGGCCGAGACGAGCAAAGTCGCGGACGGGTCGCTGGCGGAGATCAGGACGAAGGAAGACTGGGCCGCGCGCCGGGAGGAATATCGACGCCAGTTGCGCGAAATGCTCTCGCTCGATCCGATGCCGGAGAAGGGGCCGCTGGAAGCGCAGGTGACCGGCACGCTCGAACAGAAAGATTTCATCGTCGAGAAGGTGCAGTTTCAGTCGCTTCCCGGCCTGTACGTCACCGGGAATCTTTACAGGCCGAAGAACATCGAAGGGAAGCTCCCTGCCATCCTGTACGTCTGCGGACACGGCGGAGAGAAGAAGGACGGAATCAGCTTCGGCAACAAGACGCACTATCGGCATCATGGAGCGTGGTACGCACGGAATGGATACGTCTGTCTTGCGATCGATACCATCCAGCTCGGAGAGATCGAGGGAGTTCATCACGGCACTCACAAGTTCGACATGTGGTGGTGGAACGCGCGGGGATACTCTCCCGCCGGAGTCGAAGCGTGGAACGGGATCCGCGCTCTCGACTATCTCGAGACGCGTCCGGAAGTCGACAAAGAGAAACTCGGCGTCACAGGACGATCGGGAGGGGGTGCGTACTCGTGGTGGGTTGCCGCGCTCGACGAGCGGATC
>JBFWWA010000639.1:0-3175 GCA_050246455.1 Planctomycetaceae bacterium | reverse complement strand
CGTTTGATCCGGCGGAAGAGAAGCAACCCTCCCATGGGATGAATTGTCACGAAAAGTCGAAGCAGTCCGAAACGGAGTCCTAGACCGATGAGCCGCTCTTCGATATCGGTGATGTGACCACTGACGAGGTGATGCTTCAGATGAATTCCACGACGATACCAGGGATTGAGACTGAGCTTGCAAAACCAGATGACGAAGAACATCAGGTGTTGCACCCACGCCCGACTCCGAAAGTACAGGTTATGGATGAGGTCGTGCTCGAGCTCATGCAGAATTGAGATCGGCAATGCCATGAGCGGAATTGCGAGCCACCACGCCAGTTTTCCGTGGAGATAAAGCGCGGAGACACCCGCCATTGCGGCAAGGCTGCTCAAGAAGCTGAACATGCCCAGCAGATTCTGATGAGCAAGCCACTGGAATGTGGCGCGCAGGCGTCGCTCTTCGACCTGGATCACTTTCCGAATGCAGCGGACGCGTTCATTTGTCTTGGAAACAATTTCTGACATCTCTCTCACGCTCGATTGATTCAAGTACGGGTCGAATCTCGCGAATGCGGCCCTGCCGAACACCACGGCCCTGAATCAGCCGGGCCAACCACCACTTGGTGACGAGTGCGGCGGCCCGGAATAATAGCGACGTTTCCGGATTCCCGAAACGTCGAACCGCCCGAGAGGACTCCGGCGGGGCGAAGTCGCGGGAATACGGCCAAAGTGCTGCCTGAAGCAGCGACGCTACCCGGAAGGATTCGCCGCTCTGCTCGAACTTCCCGAGTGCACATCTGTTTCGGAACGCTCGACGCAATGAGGAACTGGCGAGAGCTTCCGTGCCGAAGAACCGAGCGCGGCCCCATCGGTTTGGATCGAAAACAAGGGGACCCGATTCAAACCGATTCCGGGCCTGAAATCCGCGGTTTGCGACGCTTCGGCCGGGGAATGGTCCCTACCGATTCCGCACTGCAGAGCGAATCGGAAAAGAGAACGCGGCATCCGTCAGGTGCGGGATGCAGAGGGTCCACCGCAGATTCCGGGACCAGGCGCTCAATGAATGCGGCGTGCGAGGGCGTTCAGCATCATTCCCAGGCTGATGGCTGACGCGATCGCGAATTCGCTCGCGGCGCGCACGTTCTCGCTTCCGAACAACGTGTTGACTGCCATGGCCGCACAGCCCATCCCGAGAAGGTAGAGCGTGATCATCACGAATTCAAACAGAGCTGCATGCGGGTTGTAGCGCCGTTTTTCCACCTGAGACGACATGATGCCACTCCTCAAAGCCAGGTTGTTGTCGCGAATCTTTCCTGCCGATCCGTGGCTGCGGTGGTTGTCGACTCAACGTCGTGAGAGTCCGAGTTCCCATGGGAAGGATGCCAGGTGCCGATGCGACAGTCCGTTTTCACCGTCGCTCAGCCGGCACGCCGTTCCGAAATGATCACGCCTATTCTACAGCGCCGGGATGCAACGGCCACGAAAACTTGCGGCGCTCCATGTCAATGAGGGACGTCGGTCCGACCGACTGCTCGGTTTGTCGATCGCGGTCACCTTGACTCACGGGGGACATGAATGGTTGCAACCGACTGGCTGAAATCTGTCGACTGTCGCGGAACTCATCTCTCAATTCCCGGCGGCGGAACAAGATAGGGCTTTTTTAATCCCGCATCACTGATCCGACGTTCCTATCATCGGGAGGTTTTGATGATTGGCTATGTCCGGTGCACCGGTTGTGCACGCCACGTCAGCTTTGACGCCACCAACTGCCCGATGTGCGGAACGGCCGTACCACACCGGTCGGTCGTCAGTTTCTTCGCACAGGCAATGTTGCTGATGGCATGCGTCTTTCTCCTTGCGGTCTTTCACGTGACGGGGAACCATCCCATGGTCCTCCTCGGGCTCGGTTGCGCCGCGGTTTACGGAATGTCAGCGGCGCGGCGCTACCTTTGATGGCGATTCCAGCGTCTCCGTCCCGACATCCAGACGGTTGACCGCGGAACTCCCCTCCCCGCTGCCTGCGTCTCCCGCGTGGGAATGCCGTCGAACCGGGAAGAGAACGGGCCTTTCACTCTACTTTTCCCGCGCAAACATCCTAATTTACGACGCATCACTCCTGCGGTAGAATGTCGAACAGACTCGAAACCCGCGTTTGACGGGGCGGGTATTCTGCTGTCGCACTGATGCGCCCGACGGCCCTGATCGTCCGGCGATGTTGATTCCAATCACTTGATGACTTCCGGAAAGAACGATGATGAAGCGCCGTGTCTCGTTTGCTTTCTTGCTGTTTCTGCTTGCCGGGCTTTCAACGTCTGCAGTGGCCGAGCCATTGCCGCGGCGCACGCCGCTGGATGACTACGTCGAAAAGCCGGATCCGAGCTACTCCTGGAAGATCGCGAGCACCAAGAGTGCCGACGGGATGAAAACGATCGTCATCGACATGGTTTCGCAGAACTGGCGAACGAAGGAGGAAGTTGATCGGACTGAGTGGCGGCACTGGCTGACGGTATCGATTCCTGAAAAGGTGACCTCGGAAGTCGGCATGCTGCTGATTGGCGGCGGTTACAACGGCGAACCTCCCCGCTCCAACAAACGTGCTGAGGCGGTTGCCAAAGCAACGAATACGGTCGTCGCCGAGCTTGGGATGGTTCCCAACCAGCGGCTCATGTTTCACAACGACGGCAAACTGCGGACGGAAGACGACCTCATCGGTTACACATGGGACCAGTTCCTGAAAACGGGCGACCCGACGTGGCCGGCGCGCAATCCGATGGTGAAAAGCGCCGTTCGCGCTCTCGACACCATCACGGCACTCATGGCTTCGGATGAAGGGGGCAAGCGGACCGTCGACCGGTTTGTTGTTGCCGGCGGTTCGAAGCGTGGCTGGACGACCTGGTTGACCGGAGCGGTCGACAAGCGGGTGGTTGCAATCGTTCCGATCGTCATCGACGTGCTCAACACCGAAGAATCGATGAAGCATCACTTTGCGGCCTATGGATTCTGGGCGCCGAACGTGGGCAATTACGTCGAGCACAAGCTGATGCAGCGCATCGGGCATCCGCGATCGAAGGAATTGTATGCGATCGAAGATCCGTACTCCTATCGCCATCGCCTGACCATGCCGAAACTGATCCTCAACGCGGCCGGCGATCAGTTCTTCCTTCCCGACTCGTCGCAGTTCTACTGGAATGAGT
>JBFWWA010000638.1:0-3178 GCA_050246455.1 Planctomycetaceae bacterium | reverse complement strand
CGATTCGAAATCCTTCATGGAGAAGGTGCCGTTCAGTCTCGACGCCGATGCTTAGCAGTCCAGACGAAGCCCCCTAAACCATAACAAAGAAAGAGTGCCGAATATGTTCAAAATCTCGCGGTGGATCGGTCAGCACATTATGCTCGTACTGACGATCTTGGCAGCGTTTGCAGTGGCGGGCACCATCCAGAACGGTCTGCGGGATTCCGGGACAAGTGGGGGTGCTGTTAAAACAGCAGGATCGCAAGTCACTGCCATGCAGCAACTTGCGATCCTTGGCTCTTTCGAGGCGGAGAGGCAGGGATTCGAACCCTGGGTCCCCTTGCGGAGACTCCGGTTTTCAAGACCGGTGCATTCGGCCGCTCTGCCACCTCTCCGGAAACAATACCGTATCGATTCTGAGGCATTTTGGAAACCTCGGCTAAGCCGACGTGACGGCACATGTTTTCGGTGCAAGCTCGAATCAATCGATTCGCGGGCGCGTGCTCGGGCATGTTTGTGTTCGACGCGTTTGCCGGCGGAATTGTTTGCGGGAAGTCGACAAAAAACGCCGGGAGGCGAAACTCCCGGCGTCTTCCGATTGCAGCCCGCGAACTTCGAAATCGAAGTCCGCTCCCACTACTTCGGTTCGGTCACTTTGAGAGCATCGCGGCGCGTCGCGACGATATTGTTTTCTTCGTTCGTTTCCTGCACCTGCTCGTCGCTGTCGAGAATCACGACGATGGTCTCGAATGATGCCGGCTTGCCGTCGGCTCCGGTCCCCATCTTCAAAACCTCCACCGGAAGCTGCAGGTCAATACTGCGAGATTGACCCGGCGCGATTCCGACCGACTCAACCGTAATGACGAAGGCGTTCTCCGTCAGCTCGCGGCCGTCGACAAGAAGCGTGACATGAAATTTCGGAGCTTCGTTCTTCCCAAGGTTGCGGGCCGTCAGTCGGTAGCGAGGCCCGCGCCCCGCGGCAATGTCCCCGGCATCGACAAGCTTCAGTTCAGCCGGCTCGATATCGACCGATTCGTTCGCGGAAACCGTGGCGCTGGCATCGGCTGCGTCAGGAATCGAAGGTTCCGCAGCGGATGAGTTCTCGACCACAGCCGGTGCTGCTGTTGCCGATGTCGCAGGAACCGACGTCACTCCGCCAACGTTCGGAGAAAGATTGGCGACCGAGCCGAGTCCCGCAGCAGCCTGCGACAGGACGTCAACGACGGTCGTCGCATGCTGCGGAATGTGATGGTGATGCGAAGGAAAAATCGCATGCGAACCGTGGATATGCGGAGGGTGCTCTGCCGGAGGCGATTCCAAACCAGCCTCCTGTTCAATGGCCGCTTCCGTACCCGAAGTTGCCGCTCCACTCAGATCCTGTTCGTGAAGCCGGCCGGCGATGTCCCGGATTCGTTTTCCGCCGAGCGCCGTATTCCCGATTTCCGGATTGGATCCAACCGCGCCGATTCCATTCGGGTTGAGAATCGTTGAGAGCTGACCATTCCTGATCTTCTCGCGAATGCCGGTCCCCTGCGACTGGTTTGCGATGAGAGATTGAAGCGCGCCCGAACCGGCGCCGGGGTTCTGCACAATTTCATTGAGCGGTTTGCCGTTCGCGAACTGACGAATTCCGCGTCGCAATGCGCGTTCATTGAGAACCGGTTGTCCGTTCTCGAGTTTCAGAAACTGTGCACCAATCTGGCCGCCGACCTGCGCGTTCTGGCCGAACTTCTGCAAGCGGGCAATCCCGCGACCGTTTGGAACGACCGACCGGCCGAAATTGGTATTTTTGAATGCGTTGACGACCGGACGATTCGCGAGGACTCGGCCGGCACCGCGACGAGCGGCGTACACGGACTGAGTAGTTGAGGCTGTGACAACGACCAACAGAAACGCGGTTTTGATCAAGCTGTTCACGACGATCTCCTGAGGGATTGAAGTTAAGGAACAGAGGTTTGGGTTCACTGTCCCTCCTTCGAACCGGAGTTCCGGTTGTGACAGCTGCGACGAAGTTTTCTGCGACGGAGTCGCCCCGCCTCGAACTGCAGCGCAATTGCGAACGCTCAGCTCCGTGTCGATCAAGGCTGCCAAACTGACAGGTTTTCGTCAGGCCTGCGGGTCGCTGCGAGTGGTAATGCGACGAAGTCGAGACGTATTGCGCCCCGCTACTTCCTGACGCAAACCTTTAACAGAAAGCATTTTACAGCGAAGCCGTCATCGGAACATTCGGGAGGTCGCTCTACGATTTCCCAGCGGTATAGCGTTTGCAACAAGTTGTCTGGGATACTCTCCCTTTAGAAAGGGGCTTTGGCATCGATGCCTGTCTTTCGGTTAGGCCAGCAGACCTGGGACGCGTTTCGCGACTTGGAGCGCGAGGTTGACCGGATCTTTCGCGGCGTGAACCTCACGTTTCAGGGGATTCGCCTGGGGCGCGAGTTTCCGGCCGTCAATGTCTATGAACTGGCTGATGAGTTTCTGCTGACCGCGGAACTCCCCGGAACCCGAGCGGAAGATCTGGAGATCACCATTGCCGGAGGGGTGCTGACGATCAAAGGGAAGCGGGGAGATAACGACGGAATTCCCGAAGATCGATACCGCAGACAGGAACGGTTCCGGGGGGCGTGGCAGCGTTCGCTCAGTATTCCCGAACGCGTCCGCGAAGAAGATCTCTCGGCCGATTTTTCGCACGGCATCCTGAAGGTTCATTTGCCGAAGGCTGCGGCCATCAAGCCACGACAGATTCACATCGCCGAAGGGAGTGAATAATGTCCGACGGCGAACTCAACACCGGAAGTGTGCCGGAGAACTCGAACCTTCCTGTTCCTGCTCAAACGTCGGAGCAGCCGGAGCGGTTGATCTACACACCGTGCATCGACATCTACGACAGTGAAGAGGGACTGGTCCTCACCGCCGATTTGCCGGGTGTGACAATCGATTCACTGGAATTGCAGGTTCAAGACAACAAGCTCACGCTGTTCGGTCGGGTCGCCCCTTCGCTTCCGGCTGATGCGCATATTGTTCATCAGGAATACGGCGTCGGGGATTTTCTGCGTTCATTCATTCTCAGCGATGAAGTCGACCACGAACGAATCACGGCGAGCATGAGCAACGGCGTGCTGAAGGTTGTTCTGCCGAAGGCACCTGCCGCCAAGCCGCGGCGCATCGAGGTCAGTTCCGACTGATTTCGCGAAAATCG
>JBFWWA010000637.1:0-3180 GCA_050246455.1 Planctomycetaceae bacterium | reverse complement strand
CTCACCCACGAACACCCGCTTCGCGCAAATGCAGGCCAACCGCATCTGGTTCCACCTCATGGGACGGGGCATCGTCGATCCGATCGACGACTTTCGCGCCACGAATCCCCCCGCCAACCCCGCGCTCCTCGACTGGCTTGCGAAGGAACTCGTCGCGAACAGGTTCGATCTCAAGCAGATGATCCGCACGATCATGAACTCGCGAACCTATCAGCTCTCTTCCGTCCCGAACGATTCAAACCGTGACGACGAACGGAACTTCTCGCACGCGCAGATCCGCCGGCTCTCCGCCGAACAATTGCTCGATTCATTCAGCCTCGTTCTCGGCGCCCCCGCGAACTTCAACGGCTACCCGCGCGGGATGCGCGCCGGCGAACTTCCCGGAGTCATGGCGGTCCGCACGCGCGAGATGGCACCGAGCAGCGGCGATCATTTCCTCCGCGTCTTCGGCCGGCCGTCGCGACTGCAGTCGTGCGAATGCGAACGTTCCGAAGACAGCACGCTCACCCAGGCGTTCGAGCTCGTCAGCGGTCCGCTCGTTCACGAAATGCTGAGCCGGTCCGACAATCGCCTCTCAACGATCGCAACCTCGAAAGATTCGCCACGGCAGATTCTCGACTCGCTCTACTGGTCAGCACTTGGCCGCGCGGCGAGCGAAGCGGAAGCGGCCGCAGCCGTCGAGCACCTGAAAACCGGGAAAGACCGCCGCGCTGCCCTCGAAGACATCGCCTGGGCGCTTCTGACATCCGATGAATTCGTGCTGCGACGTTAACGATCCCACTTTGACCATGCATTCAATGCCGCAACGACAATTCTCATCGCTCTTGGGTGCCACTGGCGGCTTGTCCGCCAGTGCGTCGGGACTCATGCGCCGCGATGTGCTGCGCATCGGCGCGGCGGGACTACTCGGGTTGTCGATGCCGAAGCTCGGTCTTGCAGCCGAAGCCGTGAGTGCACCGGTCGCGCGGGCGAAGTCGGTAATCTTTCTCTACCAGTTCGGCGGGCCGAGCCATCTCGAAACGTTCGATATGAAGCCCGACGCCCCCAGCGGCATCCGCGGCCTCTGGAACCCGATCGCCAGCAACGTCCCCGGCATGCCGGTCTGCGAACTGTTGCCCCAGACCGCGAAGATCATGGATAAGGTGACGCTCATCCGGAGCGTGAACCACCGGATGAAGAACCATAATCCCGCGTCGTATTATGCCCTCACCGGCACCGCCCCACCCCTCGACGATATCCGCCTGCGCGATACGTTCGACCTGCACCCCGCGTACGGAAGCATTGTCGATAAACTCGCACCGGTGGCGGACGGCGTCCCGACCTTCGTCGCCTACCCGTATCTGCTGCGCGACGGCGAAGTCACGCCGGGGCAGCACGCCAGCTACCTCGGCAAGAAGCACGACCCGCTCCTCGTCACCGAAGACCCGAACGACCCGAATTTCAAACTGCCGGAGCTGAGCCTGCCGTCGGGCCTGCCGGTCGAACGGCTTGAAAGCCGCCGCGAGATGCGCCGGCTGATCGACGCGCAGTCGAAGCTGCTCGACTATTCCGCCGACGCCCGCGGCCTCAATGAGCACTTCGAGAAAGCGCTCACGATGCTCCGCTCACCGCGCGTCCGAGACGCGTTCGATCTTTCGCGCGAACCGGACGCGGTTCGCAACCGCTACGGCCGGACAAGCTACGGGCAGAGCTGTCTGCTCGCGCGACGGCTTGTCGAGGCGGGCGTGAAGTTCGTCAACGTTTATTTCTCACCGAACATCGGCGGGCAGAGCTTCACCAGCGGCGGCTGGGACACGCACGGCTTCAACAACACGCGAATGTTCCCGATCATGAAGTCGTGGCACATGCCGATTACCGAGCAGACTTTGCCGACGCTGCTCAACGATCTCGATGAGCGCGGCCTGCTCGACACCACGCTTGTTGTCTGGATGGGAGAGTTCGGCCGCACGCCGAAGATCAATGAGAACATCAGCCGCGATCATTGGCCGCAATGTTACACCGTGCTGCTCGCCGGCGGCGGGGTGAAGCGGGGTTACGTTCACGGCGCGTCGGACCGCAACGGCGCCTACCCCGATCGCGACCCGGTCTCCCCCGACGATCTCGCCGCGACGATGTTCCATCTGCTCGGCATCGACCCGGAAACCGAAGTCCGCGACAAACTGAACCGCCCCCTCCCCATCTCGTCCGGCAAACCGATATTCGGAGTGATGGCATAGTGAGCGGAATGTCTAATGGGTGGCTGAACTCTTGAATGGGCAATCGCAGCCGGCTCCTCATTAGACATTGGCCATTCCTTCATTAGTCATTCACCCTCGTATGCCTCGCTTCGTCATCCTGACTCACGACTATCCGCACCTCCACTGGGACTTCATGCTCGAGTGGGAAGGAACGCTGCGCACCTGGCGACTGGAAAAAGAACCATCCCTCGACTGCGCAATTCGCGCGGAGCCGCTGCCGGATCATCGGCTGGAGTATCTCGAATACGAAGGCCCGGTCAGCGGCGATCGGGGCACGGTCACGCGATGGGACGTCGGAACGTACACGCTCTGGCAGGACTCAGCAGCCGCGATCGACGTCTATCTCATCGGGCAGAAACTCTACGGCCGCGCGGCGGTGACACTTCCGGAATTGTCGGACCATGCGACGTTTCGTTACTCCGGCGATCCCACTGCACCCGACTGGCGGCAACGCCAGCTCACACCGTAAGCGCCGGGTGCCACTGCTGAGCTCGCTCAGCAGTGCTCTTCACGAGTTCGCATAAAAGCTCCGAGGTCAGCGGATGCGAACGCGCTCGTCAGCAATCTTGTCGCGCCGTCGGGTGGTCGGGGCAAATCGAAGTCTGCCCCGGGAACTCAGGAACGTCCGACGCGGACGGCTACAACCGAGCGAGAGCCCGGTCGAGGCGTGCGATGCAGCGATCGCGACCGAGGAGCTCCAGCGCGTCGTACAGGCCCGGCCCCGTTCCTTTTCCGGTCACTGCCACGCGGATTGCATTCACCGCGGTGCCGATCTTGATGCCGGCCTCTTCAACGAAGGCGCGGGTCTTCTGCTCGAGGTCGGCCGCGGCGAAGGAATCGGTCGCTGCCAGGAGCGCGCGATAGCTCTCGAGGAACGGACGAACGTCCGCTTCGCGCACGCGTTTGTCGAACGCCTTTTCGTCGTACGGCAGCTTGTCGTCGG
>JBFWWA010000636.1:0-3204 GCA_050246455.1 Planctomycetaceae bacterium | reverse complement strand
CTGACCCGCTGCGAACTTCTTTCCGACCTGGGGAAGGCCGATGTAGACGAGGTCGGTTAACTGGCGGACTGCAAAAGCGGAGATGCCGACCGTGCCGACGTCGCCGTCGACCGCAATCCACTCGTGGGTTTTCGCGAACTTGAGCGGGTCCATCTGTGAATCCTTCTGGGAAACTCCTGAGAACTGCTGCGCGACGACTGCAGAACGCAAGCGTCGCAATTGCGTCCTGGGGCGCGTTCGAGCTCAGTCCGAACACCCGGAGGCCGCCGTTCGTCCGACACCATACAGCACCGGCATGGCGATGAAAAGGATCACGCTGCCGGGTGGGGGAGGGACCCCGGGATCCTCAGTATCAGTCGGCTTTGAACGTCGAACCGCTGCCGCTCTGCTGCTCGTAGCTGGCGATCTTCTCGATGCGGCGCGCGTGCCGACCACCTTCGAAATCGGTCTTCAACCAGATTTCGACCATGCGATTGACGAGGCGTTCCCCGAGGAGATCGGCGGAGAGGCAGAGGACGTTGGCGTCGTTATGGAGCCGCGACATTTCGGCCGTAAGGTCATCGTGGCAGGGGGCCGCGCGGACCCCGGGGAACTTGTTCGCGACAATGCACATTCCCATGCCGGTGCCGCAAATCAGTATGCCGCGTTCGACTTCCTTCTTGCAGATAGCGATCGCCACCTTCGCGGCGTAATCGGGGTAGTCGACGCTCTTGGGCGTTTCGGGCCCGAAATCGAGCGCTTCGTGCCCCATCTCCGCAAGATGCATCAGAATCTTTTCCTTCACCGCGAACCCGCGATGATCGCTCGCTACGGCTATTTTCATGGAGGAGAATCCGCTCTCACTGCAAAGGAATGTCGTTCACAATTGCCGTCACGTGCGATTCAATTTCGCGCTGACAGGTTTTGTACACTTCAAAGCTACCGCCGATCGGGTCGCTGATGTCGCTGTTGTCGCGGGCTAGGAGCTGCACGCGATCCGCCAGATCCGGGCGTACTCCCAGCAGCGCGTCGCGATGAGCCGACGTCATCGTATAAATGTGGTCCGTCTGGTCGAGCATCGGGTCGGTGATCGGCTGGCTTGCGTGCGTGCTTAAATCAATGCCGCGCTGAGTCAGAAGCGTGACGGCTTCCGGGCTCGCCGGTGCACCCGAATGCGCCGACAGCCCCGCCGACGCGACCATGTACCCGCGATCGAACAGCTCGTCTTCGCTGCACTTCAATCGTTCGGAAAGAATCTTGCGGAACAGGCCTTCCGCCATCGGGCTGCGGCAGGTGTTTCCGGTGCACACGAACAGATAGACTTCGCTTGCCAGTCGACCAATCATCGTTTCTGTGACAACTCCCTGCGACATGACGCTCCATTTCTCGTCGGTGACATGCACTACGGTCGAGACGTCCCCGTAGCGCGATGGCCCGTCGTCGATGATCAGGTCGATCTCGCCCCCCAGTCGGTCGAGCACTTCCTCAGCGGTCGTGGCCGGCCCCGACCCATTGAGGACTTCGGGAGAAGCGACGAGCGGCGAGGGTAACCGTTTGAGCGAGCTGATCGCGAAATGATGCGCCGGAACTCGCAGTGAAATCGTATCGTGGGGTGTGAGCACGCGCTGCGTCGCCTCGGGGAGTGCTTTGAACAGTCCTTCGTTGGCATCGACCGCAAAGTCGAAGATGACCGGTCCCGGCCAGCAACGGCGCGTCAACTTCCGGCCGACGGCAGGCATATTCGGCACGTAGTCCATCGCTTCCTGAGTGCTTTTGACAACGAGCGAAGCTTGAGGTCGGTCCGCATGCTCCATCAGTTTCTCAAGCCGGTGGATTCCCTGGGTTGAGAGGGCGCTTGCGGCGACGAAGTACGTGGTATCGGCGGGGAACGCGACGAGTTTTCCCTCCGTCAGGAGGTGGACCGCACGGAAAATCGCGTCGCGCGGATCGTCAGATTTGCGGATGTCGACCACCTTGGTCATCAGCAGAAGATCCCAGCCAGGCGGATCAGAAGGAATTCGGTATTTTCGGATGCCGGAACGAGTGCACGAATCGGGAAGGAACGAGGATCAGTGCGTCGCGGCAGTTGAATGATGGGATGGAAAGGGTGAACCGGATTGCGATCGGGTCCTGTTAGAAGCGCGGCTGTCGTCCTTGCAGAGATCATCACATCGCTCCTTCGCAGCGATCGGAAGCCTGGTCACGGTGGCGTGAGCTCAAGCCCCTTCATCGATGCCGGCGCGCCGAACACCCTGCATGAGTGAATATAGTCATCTCGAATCGACCGTTCAAGCCGCTAATCTGGCGATGGAAAGCTCGGCAAGGTCAGGCGGAACAGCATGTTGCAGAAACGGAACGTAGCGGAAGTAGCTGGAGAATCCGGCGATTTTTCCGCCGGGAGGGGGACTTTTCATGGAAAATTCCGGCTCGCCGCGTATAACAGACGAAGCTTTTCATTGAGGGGGCGAATCAGACCCGGACGGAACGACTCTTGCACTCGATCGGCGGAAACGTCGGCCCTTCGGCCGTGAGTGCCTCAGGATTGCGACATCTATGACAATACCGCAGATCGGTCCCCCGCCTCGTAAAAAGCGGAAACTCGCGAAAACCGCCTTCCGCCGGCTCGTCGAGTTTCAGGGGATTCGAAGGCTCTCGCTGCGTCAGTATCGCGACCACGTCCGCGACTTGTACGACGGCCCGGCCGGTGCCGTGCTCGCGATGGCCAGCCTCGTCTCGCTGCACGAGCCGTTGATGGGGCACATTCTTCGCGCGCGAAAGTTCGACGTCACGAAGCATCGCCGCATCCTCGACGTCGGCTCGGGGGCCGGGCAAATCCTGGGGCATCTCCTCCGGTTCACGCGCCCAGACACCGAACTGGTCGGCTTTGATCTGTCGCATGCGATGCTTCGCCGAGCGCGGTTGCGGCTGAAAAGTCAGCGGCCGTCGTATGTCACCGGCGACCTGATGCATCTTCCCTTTGCGGACGACACTTTCGATTGCGCCACCTGCGGATACGTCATCGAGCATCTTCCCGACCCGCGTCCCGGCCTCAAGGAAATCGAACGCGTGCTCCGGCCGGGGGGGAGCGTGCTCATTCTTGCAACCGAAGATACGTTTTCCGGTGCACTCACGAGCCGTACCTGGAAGTGTCGAACGTACAACCGTGCGGAGTTGAAGCGGGCCTGCGAAGATTCCGGCGTGCCGTGGAAGTCGCAACTCTGGTTT
>JBFWWA010000635.1:0-3207 GCA_050246455.1 Planctomycetaceae bacterium | reverse complement strand
GAACTCTCGGTCGAATCGCTCTCCAAGACGACCGACGTCTGGCCAATCGGCTGGAACCTGCCGGCCGAGTCACCCCCGCGCAACGTTGCTCCGACGTTATATGAGCTTGTGACGGTGCAGTTCGACTCGCGTCCGATTCGCGACGCGCTTGCCGATATCTCGGCGCAAACCGGAATGCCGGTCGCCATCGACGAGCCGAAGATTCATGCGAAGGGAATCAAGCTCAACGAGCTCACCGTGAAACATCCCGAGAAGCAGACGTCATACGACCTCGTGCTCAAACGCGTCACTTCTCCGCGGCTCATATATCGTCTCAGAATCGACGAGGCGCAGCGCCCGTTCATCTGGATCACTCCCCTGGAGATCGGCACGCCGACGCGCTAACGCTCACAATGCATTCGATGGGCGAGCGGCAGCTATCTGCCCACCGTATCCGCGGTGTTCGATGTACTATCGGGGTGTGAACGGACGAGTCGATTCCGTTATCCTCAATTCATCGGCGACAACGTCACCGCCGCGTTTCTCGCGAGTTGCATCGCATGTTCACGGGCAATGAAATCGTCGAACTGCTCCGGGAGCTGAGGTTCTCGCACGTCGTGATGGTCCCCGACAGCACGCTCGGCCTCTGGGAGCAGGCCATCGATTCCGCCACCGACCTCAGGCTCGTGCGCGTCTGCCGCGAAGGAGAAGCCTGGGCCGTCGCCGCCGGACTCTATCTGGCGGGCCAACAGCCGCTGGTGATGATCCAGTGTACCGGACTTTTCGAGTCTGGAGACTCGCTCCGAAACGCGCTCCACGACTACCAGCTCCCGCTCTTCGCGATGATCGGCTATCGGAGCTATCTGAATCAGAAGAACCTGCCGGGAGATACGGCGATGATTTTCACCGAGCCGATTCTCAAAGCGTGGAACGTCGATTTCCACCTGATCGACGAGCCGGCGAAGATCTCCATGATTCGCGAATTTCATCGCGAGTGCACCGAAGAGCAAAAACCGGGCGTTGTGCTCATCGCGGAAGGGCGGGCGTGAGCCTGAATCCTCAACACATGCCAACAACCATGTCGATGTCCGAAGCGCTCGCCGCGGTCCGGAAGGTTCGCCGCGATGGGGAAGTCGTCATCTCGACAATGGGAGCAGCGCGCGAATGGCAGCGGCTTGGTTTGCATCCGCTCGATCTGGTCCTCGTCCCGTCGAGCATGGGGCAGGCGACGTCGATCGGCCTCGGCATCGCCATCGCACAGCCTGAGCGGAAGGTCGTCGTCTGTAACGGCGACGGGTCGATGCTGATGAATCTCGGGTCGCTCGTCACAATGTCGGCGGAGAGTCCAACCAACCTCGTCGTGCTGATCCTCGACAATGGCGTCTATGAAGTGACCGGAGCCCAATCGACCCCGGGATCAGCCGGTGCCCGCCGCGATCAGACCGACGTCGACTTTGCAGCGATCGCGCGCGCCTGCGGATTCCGTTCCGTGCACTCGTTCACAAATCTCGAAGAATGGACGGGTGCGGCTCGCGATATTCTTGACGCTTCCGGCCCGACGCTCGTCACGCTCAAAGTCGCCGCCGATTCCGACGGAGGCCCGCCGAAATTCCCCGGCTCCGCCCCTACCCGCGCTCGCGCGTTCAAAGCGGCCCTCAGCAAGACCTGAGTCGGCCGCCTGTCATTCGCGGTGGCTCCGACTTTTGCTAGTCCACCAGCGATTCGATCACCTTTGCGAGTTCGGCGTCAGCGATGACGGTCTTCAACAAGACTGTTCCGTCGCGGCCGATCAGCAACATTCCGGGTGTTCCCATTTTCGCGCGAATGGGATCCAGAGAATCGATCCCAGCGAGATCGATCCATGGGTTACCCTGCTTTTTCATGAACTGCCGAGCCGCTTCTTTGTCGTCATCGGTATTCAGCATCAAAATCTCAAAGCCACGATTATGAAACTGGAAATGTAGCTGCCTAAGGAGCGGAAACTTCGCGATACACGGGGCACAAGTCATCGCCCAGGAGTAGACGAGAACGCATTTTCCTTCGACGACTCGATCATCGAAAACACTGCCGTTGAGGCGCCGTCCCCTGAGGTCGGGTTTTGATGCCGACAATTTGACCCATTGACGATGTTTTCGAAGAGCGGCCGCTCGTTCCGGCGGAGCGATGCGGGCTGCGTCGCTCAGCATGCGCGCCGCCAAGTCGCCTCTTCGCATTTCGAGGCGATTGCTGAGACCAAAATAAATGTCGATGGCAGGCGGCCCGTTCGGATAGCGAGATGCGTAGGCTTCGATCTCCGCGATATTCTCCGAACGCTTCGGAGAGCCGAGCACGCGCGATTCCAACGCCAGGTACGCAATCAGCGGTTCAAGCTGAGTCCCCTTCCATTCCTGCATCATTACAGTCGCGAATTCCACCCAATCATCCCGGTATTCCGGCAAGAGATCGTTCAATTGGCGTAGCGCGAATGCCTTCTTCTCGATCACGAACTCGCGATCCGCTCGCGTTGGCCCGGGCTGCTTCAGGATCGCGTCGGCATTGGAAAGCGTTGCGCGATGAATGCGAAGCTGCCCCTGAAGTTCCGTTTCACCCGCGATCGCCTGGATCGGTTGTCTTAAGCGTTTCATGAACTCCGAATATGGCAGCTCCGCTTCAATCGGTTGCGTGTGCGGTCGGGAAATTGCCGTTGTGGCCTTCGCCGTTTTTGAGCGGACAGGCATCTCGGCTCGATCTTTCGCAAGCTCAAATGGAAGTGCGCCGACAGGCAGCGACACGGTAACCGTTGCCGTCCCTTGAACTGCACGCGCGGGCACTGCGAACTCCGTGGTGTAGAACTCCCAATAGCAGCAGCGTTCCGGAAGGCGGTGCGTCGTGCGTAGTGGCTCTGTCCCTTTGGCGACCGGCCATTCGATGTTGACGACCGGAATGACCGACTTGTCGACGGCGTCGATGCTGAGCCGCGAATGTGCGCCGTTGCCGAGCCCCTTGTTGATAAATGCAATGCTGAGTCGACTCTCGACTCCACCGACAACGAATTCATCGGACCGCAGCATCCGCAGTTCGAGGGGGCCACAGAAATGGATGAGCGGTGCCTTTCCCGGCGCGGATGCGAAGAAATCATTCCACCCGGCGTACATTTCGTGGCGACCGTTGACGTTGATCGATACGCCGTAAGTGTCCACCGCATCGCCGTAATTCCATCGTCGGAGATCGAAAGCGGTATGCTTGGGT
>JBFWWA010000634.1:0-3209 GCA_050246455.1 Planctomycetaceae bacterium | reverse complement strand
CTGGCTTGGGTGGCAGGCCCTCGGCCTTGCGAGGGCATGTTCCGCTCGACAGCATGCCACGCGGCAGAAGAGTCGAGGCGGTCGACTGACGCTGCGAATGGAACAACCTTCAAGTGAAAGGGGGGGGCGATGCGCTTCGATCGATACCTCGCGGGTGTGCTGATCTTCTTGGCGATGAGCAATGTTGCCCCCGCCGCCGATCGTCAGGCGCCTCCGGGGATGTTTCGCGATCTTGATGATGACATCGTCGGCGATGCGATCATCATCGAGGGAAAGCAGCTCTTCATCGACGACCACATCGTCGGCGAGCTGAAAGGAGCCCGGAAGGTTCTCAACCAGCCGGTGAAGCATCCGTCCAATCCGCTCATTACCCGCGACCGTCCCTCCGACGGCGAGACGATTACCTACGGCTCCGTGCTGCAGGATCCGGCGGACGGGCTATTCAAGCTCTGGTATCAGATCTACTACGGCGAAGGGAAAAAGCCGAACAGCGTCATCGGATACGCCACTTCGCGCGACGGCGTGAAATGGGAAAAACCGTCGATTAACAAGGGGACGAACGACAACCTCATCACCTTTGAGCCGGCCGAGCCATGGGTTGTGGGGGCGGGGGTGATGCTCGACCCGGTCGAAAAAGACCCCGCACGCCGCTTCAAGATGCTCTACAGCGCGATGCCCGACGGCAAGAGCAGCTCACTCTCAACGTGCGCTGCGTATTCGGCCGACGGGATCCATTGGAAGCAGGAGCCGAAGAATCCGCTCATTCCCTTCAGCGACACGCAGGCCTGTCCGTTCTGGGACGAAAAGACGAAACAGTATGTCGCGTATCTTCGCTTTGGTCCGCCGAATGTCCGGATCATCAGCCGCATTCAAAGTTCCGACTTCGTCCATTGGTCGCCGAAGGTGACCGTGCTCAAAACCGGGCCGATGGACGCGCCGTTCAATACGCAGTTCTATCTCATGCCGGTCACCCCATACGAGGGAATCTCGATCGGACTAATCTGCGCGTATCACAGCGAAACGATCCAGCCGATTCCGAAAGACAAGCTCTGGATGGATCGGAAGAATCTGCAACTCGCGTTCAGCCGCAACGGGCTGACATGGAATCGGGTTGCGAAAGCCGGCGCGATCCCTGCCGGCGAAATGAAACAGGAACGTGACTGGAAAACGATCGTCGAAGAAGGGGCTTTTGTCCCCAACGGCCCGAAGCGCGAAGACTGGGACTGGGGGGTCCTGCATCCCGTCCAGGCGCCGCTTGTCGTTGGTGATGAAATCCGCATCTACTACCAGGGGAACAGCGGAAGGAACTGGTGGAACTACCACAAGGATCCGAACAAAGACGGCTACGGACTCGCCACGCTCCGGCTCGACGGCTTCGTCTCGGTGGAAGCGGAAGCGGAAGGGACGTTCACGACCAAGCCGATCGTTTTCATCGGCGACACGCTCGTTATCAACGCAAACGCTGCCGGGGGTTCTCTGAAAGTCGAGGCGCTCGATGCCGACGGCAAGCCGATCGAAGGATTCGCCGCCGCCGACTGTGATCCAATCTCCTCGGACGACGTCCGGCATGTCGTGAAGTGGAAGAAGAATGCGGATTGCCACCTTCTGCAGGCACGCCCGATCCGCCTGCGGTTTCATCTCCACAAGGCGAAGCTTTACGCGTTCGAGCCCCAGATTCGGAATTCGCACTACCTGCAAGCGTATGATTGATGGATTTCGAGACTTTGGAACGTGCAATATGACGTCTCTATTCTTGGACCTGCGGCTCGGCGCGCTGTTCCTCGCAGCAACGGTGATTGTCTTTCCGCTGGCGGCCGCAGAGCCCCTTGCGTTTCCCGGCGCGGAAGGGGCCGGTGCGCACACACCGGGAGGTCGACGTGGAAAGGTGATATCCGTCACCACGCTCGCCGATTCCGGCCCCGGCAGTCTGCACGCCGCGATTGATGAGAAGGGGCCGCGAACCATTCTGTTCCGCGTCGGCGGGCTGATTGAGCTCCAGAAGCCGCTCACTGTCAGCGAACCGTTTTGCACAATAGCCGGCCAGACGGCGCCGGGAGACGGAATCTGCCTCAAAAACTTCGGACTTCGGATCCATGCGAATGATGTCGTCGTACGGCATCTCCGTGTTCGTCCCGGTGATGTGATGAAGCGGGAACTCGACGCGATCTCCATCGGCAGCGTGCGGCGCGTCATTGTCGATCATTGTTCGGCAAGCTGGGGAACCGATGAAACGCTGTCGGTCTTCGGCGATGCCGACGACGTCACCGTTCAGTGGTGCCTGATCGCCGAAAGTCTCAACAAGTCGGTGCACAAGAAAGGACCGCATGGCTATGGTTCGCTGGTGGCCGTCGATGACGGAGACGTGACGTTTCATCACAACGCGTACGTCAGCCACAACATCCGCAACCCGCGCCCCGGAACGAGGACTGCCGAGGGTTCGGGGCTTCGCTTTGAATTCGCGAACAATGCAATCTGCAACTGGGGAGTGCGGGCGGGATATGACGGCGACACCGCGCTTTTCATGAATCACGTCGGGAACTATTTGCGTCCCGGTCCCTCCACGAGAAAAAGTACGCGTTGCTTCTTCTTCAATGTTGGCGGAAAGAAGTCCCGGATCTTTGCAGAGAAAAACGAAATCGACGGCTGCCCCGAGGTCACTGCTCAGAACTGGATCGGCGTACACGGCTCGATTCCGCAGGAAGAGATCCTGAAAGTGGTGCGCTCCGACGTTCCGCTGGTGAAATCATTGGTGAAGATTGAGCCCGCGGCCGACGCATTCCGCAAAATTGTTTCCGCTGCGGGTGCGACCAGGCCGCGGCGCGATAGCGTCGATAGACGGCTCGCGAATGAAATGGAGCTCGGTCAGGGAAAGATCATCGATTCGCAAGCCGAAGTCGGTGGATGGCCGGAATACGAGACAGGCATCGCTCCTGCTGACAGCGACGGCGATGGAATCCCCGACGACTGGGAACAGACGCATCAACTTGATCCGTCGAACGCACGCGACGGAAATGCAGACTCGGACGGCGACGGATACACGAATCTCGAAGAGTGGCTCAACGACACGAGCCCGGCTCAAATCGATTGAGCATCGTTCGAGCCACAGTGGGCTTGCCGTCGGCTCGGCGAGAGCATGCCTCCGGCAAGATCAAACGTTGTCACGCATTCCAGAAACGGCGCAGATCGGATCGGCGGCTCTGGACATCTGC
>JBFWWA010000633.1:0-3209 GCA_050246455.1 Planctomycetaceae bacterium | reverse complement strand
AGGAGGGCGCCCGCATGACACACGGTGATTCTGCATCGCTGAAACTGCCGTTCCGCGACCCGCTTCCAGAGTCCGTCGCAGCGCTTGTTGAACCCCTCTTTGAGCCCCAACGGCTTCAAGCCGGCAGTGTGATTTTCCGGGAAGGCAGTGCATACGATTTCATTTCCGTCATTACGCTGGGGCGCGTGGCACTGGAGATGTCTGTTCCAGCGCGCGGCGATGTGCGGATTCTGACGCTCGGTCCCGGAGACTTGCTCGGCTGGTCCCCGCTTTTTGGTCGGGGCACAATGACGGCCACAGCCATTGCCTCCGATGATCTGCAATTGCTCTCCGCTTCGGGGCACGCGCTTCGAGAACTATGTGAGCGGGACCACGAGGTCGGGTACTTCCTGTATCGGGCCCTGGCGGACGCCCTTTCTCGGAGATTGCTGGCAACACGCCTGCAACTCATCGACATTTTCTCGCGGGAGTCTCCCACGGTGGACGGCGCGGCCCAATATCCGATGCAGCAGAATTGAGGATCTTCTCGTGACCGATTCCAGGCTAGGCATCCAGTTCCTCGAGCGCGAATTGCTGCAGTCGTTGCTCGATGTGCTCGTTGAGGAGGGTTATACGGTTGTCGGGCCGACGATCGATCAGGAGGCGATTGTTTACCGCGAGATTCATTCCGTTGACGAATTGCCCCGCGGCTGGACCGATGAACAGGAGCCGGGGAAGTACCGCCTTCGCCGACGCGACGACGAGGCCTGTTTCGGTTTCGCCGTCGGGCCGCAATCGTGGAAGCGGTTTCTGTTTCCGCCGTTGTCGACGCTGGCAGTTTCCACCCGGGAAGGGGACGGGTGGATCATGAAGCCGGGTGAACAGAGTGCGCCGCGTTACGCGTTTCTCGGCATGCGCGCCTGTGAACTGGCCGCGATCGAGATTCAGGACCGAGTCTTCACGGGAGGTCAGTACGTTGACCCGGTCTACGCATCGCGTCGTGAGAACGCGGTCCTGATTGCCGTCAATTGCACGCAGGCGGCATCGACCTGTTTCTGCGACTCGATGAAAGCCGGTCCGCGCTGCAAGACGGGCTTTGATCTCGCGCTGACCGAGATCGCGACCGGCTTCACTGTGGAGACCGGATCGGAGCTGGGCGAGTCGCTGCTCGCGCGCATTCCTGTGCGCACGGCGGCTCCCGACGATCTCGAGTCCGCCGAGCGGGAGCGACAGCGGGCGGTCGATCAGATGACGCGCCGAATGGACACGGTCGATCTGCGCAACCGGCTGTTGAGCAACCTCGAACACCCGCGCTGGAGCGAGGTCGCCCAGCGGTGCCTTTCTTGCACGAACTGCACCATGGTCTGTCCGACCTGCTTCTGCAGTTCCGTGAACGAGGTTTCCGATCTTCCGATGCAGAACGTGGAACGGCAACGTCACTGGGATTCCTGTTTCAACCCCGACTTCAGTTCGATGCACGGCGGAATTGTGCGGGACGATATTCGGTCAAGGTACCGTCAGTGGCTGACGCACAAGCTGGCATCGTGGCACGATCAGTTCGGGACGTCGGGTTGTGTGGGATGCGGCCGCTGCATTACGTGGTGCCCCGTCGGCATCGATATCACCGAGGAAGTACGTGCCCTGACGTCGACGACCTGAGCGCAACCATCGCGAATTCCGGAAAGAGACTTGTGGCCGCCAACCTGGTTTCCGACTCGAAGCGATCGCCTCACAAGAATCTGTGGGTCCCGCACCAGGTCCGCATTGCCGGTATCGTGCGGGAAACCGATGACGTCCGAACGTACCATTTGCGGTTTACCGACAGTCGTCAGAACACCGAGTTCGCATTTCGCCCCGGGCAGTTCAACATGCTGTACCTTCCGGGGTTTGGCGAAGCGGCGATTTCCATTTCCGGAAAATCCGCAACCGGCGCTCCGCTTCTGCATACGGTCCGCGCCGTCGGAAACGTGACCAATCAGCTCGCCCGATTGTCGGAGGGGGACACGCTCGGCCTGCGCGGACCGTTCGGCTCGAGTTGGCCCGTTGAGCAACTCCGCGATCAGCACGTCATCGTGATCACGGGGGGGATCGGTCTTGCCCCTCTGCGCCCGGCTCTCTACGAGTTCCTGAACGAACCGGAAGCCTATCGCAGTCTGACTCTTTTGTATGGAGCGCGCACTCCCGAAGACCGAATCTATCACGATCAATTCGCGGACTGGGAGAATCAGGGACTGGCTGTTGAGCAAACGGTCGACCGCGCCACGGCGGCCTGGTCCGGGAACATCGGCTTCAGTACTCTCCTTCTCGAACGGCATTCCGTTCCCGACCCCCGGAATACGCAGGCGCTTCTCTGCGGTCCGGAAATCATGATGCGGTACGTTGCGCTTGCTCTGCTGGAGCGCGGGGTTCCGGCAGAGAATGTCTGGGTATCGCTGGAACGAAACATGAATTGTGCCGTCGGATTCTGCGGGCACTGTCAGCTCGGACCGGCGTTCGTTTGCAAAGAGGGCCCCGTATTCCGATACGACAGGATTGCTCCTTTCCTGGTTGTGAAAGGGCTCTGATGTCACGCAAGCCGAAGCTGGGAGTCTTCAAATTCGCGTCGTGTGACGGCTGTCAGTTGTCGCTGCTGGACGCCGAAGATCAATTGCTGGCTGTGGCCGGAGCGGTCGAAATTGCCTACTTCCTGGAAGCGACCAGCCACATCGATCCGGGACCGTACGACATCGCGCTCGTCGAAGGATCGATTACAACGCCGCACGATGCTGCGCGAATTCGCCAGGTCCGCGCCGACAGTCGCATGCTGATCACGATCGGCGCCTGTGCCACAGCCGGCGGCATTCAGGCGCTCAGGAACTGGGGAGACATTGAAGAGTTCACGCGCGCGGTCTACGCCTCGCCGGAGTATATTCAGACTCTCGCAACCTCGACTCCGATCTCCGATCATGTGAAAGTCGATTTCGAGCTCCGCGGCTGCCCGATCAACCGATTCCAGTTGATCGAGGTCCTCGCGGCGTGTCTGCATGGCCAGACGCCACGGGTTCCGAGTCACGCCGTATGCCTCGACTGCAAGCGGCGCGGCACGGTCTGTGTTACGGTTGCCCAGGGAATTCCTTGCCTGGGGCCGGTGACTCAGTCCGGATGCGGGGCCATCTGTCCGGCATACGATCGCGGTTGCTACGGATGTTATGGCCCGGCGCACCAGCCGAACCCGTCCGCTCTGACCGGTC
>JBFWWA010000632.1:0-3211 GCA_050246455.1 Planctomycetaceae bacterium | reverse complement strand
GTCGAGAATGTCACCGGGCTCTACGAAGACGCGCGACAGTCGCGGCTCGGCACCGAGAAGTTCATGATTGACGGCCGGCACACCGGCACCGGCGGCGGAAACCATCTCGTACTCGGTGGTGCCACTCCGCCGGACAGTCCATTCCTGCGCCGACCCGACTTGCTCAGAAGCCTCATCACCTACTGGAACAACCGGCCGTCGCTGTCGTATCTCTTTTCGGGCCTGTTCATCGGCCCGACCAGCCAGGCGCCGCGCGCCGACGAAGCGCGTCACGAAAACGCCTACGAGCTCGACACCGCGCTCAACCTTGTGCCGGAAGCGGGGACGCCTCATCCCCCCTGGATCATCGATCGGATTCTGCGGAACCTGCTTGTCGATGTGACCGGGAATACGCACCGCGCCGAGTTCTGCATCGACAAGCTTTACGCGCCCGAATCTTCGACCGGCCGGCTTGGGCTTGTCGAGTTCCGCGCCTTCGAGATGCCGCCGCACGCCCGGATGAGCCTGACACAGCAGTTGCTGCTGCGTTCACTCATTGCGCGGTTCTGGAAGAAGCCGTGCAGCCAGCGGCTCGTGCGCTGGGGAACATCGCTGCATGACCGGTTCATGCTGCCGCATTTCGTCGCGCAGGATTTCCAGGAAGTGATCTCCGAACTCAACGAAAGCGGATATCCGCTCGAGCACGACTGGTTCGCATCGCACTTTGAATTCCGATTCCCGATGTGCGGGCAGGTGACGCATCAGGGAGTTCATCTCGAATTGCGACAGGCGATCGAGCCGTGGCATGTCCTTGGCGAGGAGCCGGGCCCCGGCGGGACGGCGCGCTACGTCGATTCGTCGGTTGAACGTCTGCAGGTGAAAGTGCAGGGGCTCACCGATTCACGATATGTCGTCGCGGTGAACGGCCGGCGTGTGCCGCTGCATCCGACCGGGTCGCGCGGCGAGTACGTTGCGGGAGTCCGCTTCCGCGCATGGCAGCCCCCGTCATGTCTGCACCCGACCATCGGCGTTCACTCGCCGCTGGTGTTCGATGTGATCGACACCTGGAACGAACGCTCGATCGGCGGATGCACGTGGCACGTTGCCCATCCGGGGGGAAGGAACTTCGACACGTTCCCCGTCAACGGCAATGAAGCCGAGAGCCGGCGAGCGGCGCGATTCTTTCCAACGGGTCATACCGCAGGCCGCTTGCTGACTCCACCGGCAGAGCATAACCCCGAATATCCGTTCACACTCGACCTGCGCCGTCCCGTCGAACTGGCGACGCTCGATTAGCGATCGCTCAATCCGGCTTGATTGCGCGTCGGCTTCGGGACTATGCTGCGTCCGCATTGTTCCATCGAAGAATCTTATTCAAACGTCAACGATCTGCGGATGAGCTCAACGACTCCAGAGACGCCAGCGACCGCGGCCGACGGATTGATCGCGAGTTACCGGCCGCCGGTCGACAGCTTCGACGAACTGCGCACCGCCGATGGCGTGCTGCGCGAGCCGTGGCCCCGTTTTATCGGCAGACTTGAAGAGCAGGGGGCGGCGGGACTTTCGCAGCGATGGGAACAGGCGCGGCGTCTGCTGCGCGAAGCCGGCGTCACGTACAACGTTTACGGGGCACCGCAAGGTCCGGACCGTCCGTGGGAACTCGACCCGCTGCCGCTGCTCGTCGCGCAGGATGAATGGCAGCGGCTCTCCGCGGGAATCGAGCAGCGTGCGGCCGTCCTCAATGCGATTCTGGCCGACGTGTACGGACCGCAACAACTCGTGCGGCGCGGACTGCTTCCGGCGGAGCTCGTCTTCGCGCATCCCGGATTTCTCGTTCCCTGTCAGGGGATCAAAGTTCCGGACGGAGTGCATCTGCATTTCTATGCCTGTCACCTCGCGCGCACTCCCGACGGTTCCTGGACCGTTCTGGCCGATCGAACGCAGGGGCCTTCGGGCGCGGGTTACGCGGTCGAGAGCCGGCTCGTCATGTCGAGAATCCTCTCGCAGGATTTTCAGGCGCTCTACGTCGAGCGGCTTGCGCCGTTCTTCATGACTCTCCAGGAAACGCTGCTTTCGCTGGCGTCGCGTCATCGCGACAACCCCCGCGTTGCGCTGCTTTCCCCCGGACAACGCAGCGCGACGTATTTCGAGGATGTCTATCTTGCGAGGTACCTCGGCTACTCGCTTGCCGAAGGGGGCGACCTCACCGTCCGCGGCAACCAGGTGCTTCTCAAAACGCTGGGAGGATTGCTGCCGGTCGATGTGCTTCTGCGCCGCGTTCCCGACGAAGACGCCGACCCTCTCGAACTCAAGGCCGATTCACAGATCGGAGTTCCGGGACTCGTCCAGGGTGTGCGCGACGGGCAGATTGCGGTCGCCAATTCGCTCGGCAGCGGATATCTCGAAGCCCCCGCGCTCATGGCGTTCCTCCCGGAAATCTGCCGGGCACTGCGCGGAGAGGATCTCCAGCTTCCGAGCGTCGGCGTCTGGTGGTGCGGCCGGCTTGATCATCTGCAGTACGTCGAAGAACATCTCGATGAGCTGATCATTCGCCCGGCGATACTGCACCGCTCTGCGGCGCCGCTCCTGGGTTGGAGACTCTCCGCGACGGAACGGCAACAGCTGGTTGCTCGCATTCGCAGGAATCCGGGGCAGTTCATCGCGCAGTCGCACGTTGTCCGGTCGACCGCGCCCGTCTGGAACAAGTCTCAGCTCGAGCCGTGGCGCGTCAGCCTCAGGACATTCGCCGTCGCCGGCGGCGGCGGCTATCGCGTCATGCCGGGAGGGATCTCGCGCATGGCGACAGCGGACGCTTTCGTCGGCGAATCGATTTCTTCGGGTGAGGTGAGCAAGGACGTCTGGGTCCTCGGCACACGACCTGCGGAAACCGTCACGCTTCTCAAGCCGGCCCGCGCGGCGGTTCAACTTCGCCGGAGCGGAACGGACCTGCCGAGCCGAGCTGCCGATAATCTGTTCTGGCTGGGACGATTCGTCGAGCGGGCAGAAGGGATGGTCCGGCACCTGCGCAGCGTGATCGTGCGACTGACGAGCGACGTCGCGCCGATCAGCCCGCGCGAAATCGCGCGACTCGTCGAAGCGCTCTCCGAAGGGGAGGGCTGGCATGCCAATAACGACGAAGATGGCGATGCACTGCTGGACGCAATCCGGCAGGAAGTCGTCGGATTCATCTTCGACGACCAGCGCCCCGGGGCACTGTTCCAGACGCTGCAAT
>JBFWWA010000631.1:0-3216 GCA_050246455.1 Planctomycetaceae bacterium | reverse complement strand
GTGGTCGAGGGGGGAGTCTTTGATGGAATTCGGAGCGATCATGGGCGTCTCGAACTCGACGAGCTGCAGGTAAACCAGCCGATCCGCGACGACGAGGTTCTCAGCGTCGCGTCCAGATTGCCCCCAGGAAGAAGCCCGCGGCAGCTGCGATGAGCAGTGACTTCATCGGCTCGTTCTGCACGTGCGTCTGCATTGAGTCGCTCGCCTCACGAACTCGGGCCTTTCCTTGTTCGACGTATTCCATTGCGGCGTCGCGTGCCTGTGCGACGCCGTCATTCGCGACTCGGCGAGCGGCTCGACCAACGTCGTGAAGTCCTTCCATCACCGCTTCGCTGTCCCGCTCAAGATCATGATGGTGACGCGAGTTCTTGGTTTGACGGGCCATGTTTCTTCCCTTTTTTGCAGGTGCTTGAATCTTCAGTTCTGGTTGCCGGCAGACTCCTGTCGGCCGTGGTTTGCAGGGATATGCATATGGCGTGCCGTTCCCCGGAACCGCGAAAAACAAGGGGAAAACACAGCAGGTTTTCATCAATTGGCCGGAACTCGCTCACTCTGATACGCAGCCCGCCAACGGCGCGCAAAATGAGATGCGCTGGAATCCGATTCCGGCGCATCTCATGCCCTCCTGCACCCTTCCTGCGGACTCAGTCAGCACGAAGGGCGCCTCGACTTTCGATCAGCTCCGATCACGTTGCCGACGCGACTCTTTCTCCTTTTCCGGCGGGTTGGCCTTCTGCGGAGGAGTTGCTCGCGGCGGAGCGACCTGTTTCGGTGCGCGATTCTGAGCCGGCGGGGCAGCTTGCTTCGGTAGCGACGGCCGCACGGCGGCTGCCGGCGCTCGATTCGGTTGAGCCGGACGAACCACGTTCGGAACGTTCGGAGTCACCGGCCGATTGGCGCCGCGAAGTGTCGGTCCTCCCTGGTTCGGGTTCGTGGGCTGCAGATTCCGCGGCGGCGTCTGAGGCACTCGATTGTTGCGCGGGACCGCATCCCGGAGCTGCGGCGGTGACGTGGGACGTTGTGGATTCAGATTCCGGGGCGGAACCGAATTCAAGTCCGGCCGATTCGACGGTCCCGCATTGTTGGGGCCACGATTGGGTAAGTTCGGAAGGGGCCGATTCATCGGAGCCTCTTCACGACGAATCTGACCAGGCGCGGGAACATTGGTGCGTGGCGGAATCGTTGTCCGATTGCCGTCCGGAAGGTTCGGCTTCGGAACGGCTCTGTCGGGAACCGGACGTGCGCCGTCCTCTCGTCGCGGAATTCCAGCGTCCGGAAGCTCGCGACCCCGAGGCAATGTTCGCTCACCGGGGATGTCTCGATCGCGCGGTCGATCCGCTCCGCGCGGAATGACGCCGCCATCGGGGACGTCCCGGTCTCGCGGCACGGCTCGATCTCCGGGCACTGTACGGTCTCGCGGCTCAATGCCGTCGCGCACGTCACGTCCCCGGCGGTTATCGTCCGGGATGGCATCGCGATCACGGCGGCGATTGTCACCGTCATTATCGCGAGCTGAGTTGTCCGGAACTCGGTCTCGGGTCTTCTGAGTCGTATCTCTCGGATTCACGGAGTCGCGATCGGTCCTGTCACGATCGCGGTTGGCGGCGCGCGGTGTCTCGATATCCGGCAAACGGAGTCGCGGGCGCTGGGTGGCATTGTCTCGCTCCTGCCCGTCCGCAGGCCGCAGCGTAACTCGACGTTCTTTTTCCACGTCGAGACGACGTTCGCGGATCGTGTTGACTCGTTCACTCGACCGGCGGGCGATCTGACGACGATCGTCTTCGTTCAGCCGGTTGATCTTACGGGCCGTCAGCCGATCGAACCGGTCGCGATTGTCGAGAGAGACGAGCAGTTCCGCCTCGTCTCGGCGATCCCTGTCAACATTCTGCAACTGGCGCTGAAGCGCGAGGTAAGTGTGTGCCGGTCGCGCATCGCGATTGTCGCGATAGTACTGATATCGATCGCGGAATCGGCGATCCCAATTGCGATCCCCGCGTCCGAATCGGAAACCGTAGTAATTGTAGAACGGGTCGTACCCGTTCCATTGATTGAACGCGAACCACGGAAAGAAGCCGGAGTTCAGGTAGCTGTCGCCGTAGTAATCGCCGAAATAGAACTGATTGAATCTGGGCCTGGCAAACAGGTGGATGTGCAAGCCGGCCAGATTGATTCCCACGCTCGGCGTGTAGAAGAAACCGGGATTCTGATAGATCGGCGCGCCGAAGAAGACCGGCGGGAACAGAATTCCACGGCGGACGTACGGGAAATCCCAGTATCCGGCAGTGTAGACGTATCCGCTGGGGGTCCAGACGTAGTTGTCAGGAATCCACATCCAGTCGGCATTTCCACGGGCCCAGTAGCCTGGTCGCCAGCTGTAGTCGGCATTGCGGTACACCCACGAACCCGGAAGCCAGAAATGCTGCTCCGACGGTGCGTCGCCGACCGGCCCCTGTTCTAGAGTTTGAGGCGGTTCGGGAAGGTACTCGACTTCGGCACTTGTTGCGGCGGACCAGAAACCGGGAACACGAACGTACCCATCGGTTGTTTCGGTCCAGTATCCCGGAACCCATCGCTGACCGCTGGGGATAACGCGCCAGGTGCCGCTGACCCACAGAAAGTTGCTGCGGTCGTCGTCCCAGGACCAGTAGCCCGGAATCCATTCGGCGTTTCCGTCGGGGCGTGCTTCGGGGGGAACTTCCTCGATCGGTTCGGGAGGTTTCTGTCGAATCGCGGGAGGTTGACTCGGGTTGAGTTCGACCGGTCTTGCGAAAGACTCATGCAGCGGTCCGCGCGCCAACTGCTCCATGCCGTCGCTCGAAGCTTCCCCGGGTTCGGTCAATGTGGGACTGGCTGCCGGGTCTGCGGCCGGAGGGGCTGCTGTCGGCGGCAGCGGCGGCTCACTGGGAGCGGGGGAAGGCGCGTCCTGTTGCGCAAGTAAAGCATTCCAGGAACATGTTAACGTTGCGGCCAATGTGATGAACGCACTTGCGCGCTTCATGGTTTCACCTCAAACCTGCGGAAGACTTTGGGTCGTATTGTCTTGAGGACGCGATGACTTGCATCGCATCCGGCTCCTATCCGAGGCCGTCGCAAGGGACGTGCCACTTCGCTTGCCCCGCGAGATCAGCAGGTCGCAAAACTTCAGAGAATCTCGCATTCCAGCGTTTTTTATGGGGAACTCGGCGAATTGCTGCAGCGGGAATTCCGTTGATGTTC
>JBFWWA010000630.1:0-3222 GCA_050246455.1 Planctomycetaceae bacterium | reverse complement strand
ACGCGTGCGTCGACTCCAAGCCCGCCAATATCACCAGGCGGCAGAAGTGGTGGCAACCGAAGTTCGAGCCGGTCCTCTGTAAGACCGTCGCCGATTTCGACACCTTCATGGGACACGAGATCGCACTCACGATCCGCCGGGCGCGCGAGGCAAGGGAGAAACTAGTCCTCATTCTCCCCGTCGGACCGATGGGAATGTATCGCTGGGCCATCTACTTCCTCACCGAATGGAACGTCCCCTGCGATCACGTCCACGGCTTCAACATGGATGAATGGAGCGATGCGACAGGCAACACCTTACCCGCATCGAACGAAGGAGCCTTCCAGTACGCGATGGAGCAGGCGTTCTACGGCCCGCTCGGCAAGCTGACCATTCCCGCCAAGCAGCGGAACTTCGCCACGAAGAAGAATCTCCCGACCTATGCTGAGAAGATCGGCGCGCTCCGCGGCGCCGGCGCGAAGCTATTCGTGATCTTCGGCATCGGCCGCGTCTGCCATATCGCCTTCTGGGAGCCGCACTTCGCGGGGGAGTACAGCAGTGAAGCGGAGTGGAAGAAGCAGACGCATCGGCTTGGTGCGAAGCTGCATCCTCTCACCATCGAGCAGAACGCGATTACGAGCTTCAAGAGCCGGACCACGCTCGTTCCGGCTTATGCGAACACGATCGGCCCGGGCATTTTCCTGGGAGCAGACGGCATTATCGGCGGTGCGGATGGAACGCTCGCGCGCGGAATGATGTGGCAGGGACTCAGCGTCTGGATGACGCTCCGCCACAAGCCGAGCCCGTGGATTCCCTCAACCTACATGCCGACCCAACCCGGTCGCCTCTTCATTCTCGACGAACTCGCGGGCCCGCTGGTGGCGGAATGCAACTAGCAGGCTTCGGGCTACAGGTGGTCAGGCTTCAGGAAGTTGTGCGAGTCGAGAAATCGACGCCGGATTGATCGAGAGCCTGAAGCCGGACAACCCGAAGCCTGACCTCCTGCTCACGCCACTTCTTCCAGCACCGACTCGTCGACGTAGATCGGGAGGTGCGGGTCGAAGTGGACGGAGAGGGCGATGGCATCGCTCGGGCGGCTGTCGACTTCGACCGTTTCGCCGTTCGCCTGAATTCGGACCACAGCGTAGTAGGTGTGGTCCATCAGATTGTTGATAACGACGTCCTGCACTTCGCCGCCGAGTTCGTGGATCGCGTTCTTGAGCAGGTCGTGCGTCAGCGGCCGCGGCGGGACTTCCCCCTTCACGCGGCGGTCGATGCTCGTCGCTTCGAAGATGCCGATCAGAATCGGAAACATGCGTTCGCCGTCGACCTCGCGCAGATAAATCATCTGCTGGTCGCCGATCTCGCTGATGACGATGCGAGCGAGTTCCATCCGTACGAGCACCGCATTCTCCCCATGCCGCGGAAATGATCGATTGGTTCGCGAGCCGTGATGTGACTGCTGAACTCTCTCAACGAATTATAGATCGCGCAATTTCCGCGACGCAAGAAGGGGTAAAAGTTTGCGGGGCGGAAGCGATTTGGCAAGACGATATCGGGTGACAACGGTTACTGTGCAGAAATCGTCCGGGAATTCCCGACCGGAAGAAATCGCTGGAAATGTTTGTGGAATTCTTCTGGAAGCAAATCGGGTGGCCGGGGCAAAGCGAAGCGTGCCCCGGAATCGCACTGGATACTGGTTCGAATTCCCGGACGCCCTCGGCTGTGCAACCGGTGTGACGAGTCACAGAAGGTCGAAACTCGTCCCGCTGCTCCTCGTGACCTCTTGCGGGCTGCGCCCGCCCCGATCGGCAACCAACCGGGGCCACCCGTGGCGGGGAGGGTATCGGGAGAACATCGTCGCCAAAAAGCAGGCCGTGCCCTCAGTCCGCACTCAACTGCTTGATGATTTCTTCCACGCTCGCGAGCTGCTCCTTGAGACTGTTCATCTGAGCGCGCGTCTGCTCGACGACGTCGGCCGGTGCCCGGCTGACGAAACTCTCGTTCCCGAGTTTTTTCTCGTGGCTCGAGATGAAACCTGCCAGCTTTTCCGCTTCCTTCTTCTGCCGGGCGAGCTCCGCTTCGCGATCGATGACCCCTTCCAGAGGGACGAAGCCGTCGGCATCTCCCAGCGAGAAGTTGGCCGATCCCTTCGGCCGCTCGACGTCGGCCCCGACCGACTCCAGCATCACGCGGGCCAGGTTGTCGAACTGCGAAGCGACGTCGCGCATGTCGTCGGCGACCGCGTCCGAGCAGCGGATGTGCAGCTTGAGGCGCGTTCCCTCCGGAATGCTGTAGAACCCGCGGACGTTCCGCACGGCCACAATCGTTTCCTGCAGCCGCTCGAATCGCTTTTCGATGGCGGCATCCCGCCACTCTCCGGCGGCTGTCGGCCACGGCGCAATCATCACGCTTTCGGCCGCTTTCGACGGGGCAGGGAGGCCGCGCTCCGGCGCAATCTCCGCGAGACGCTGCCACAATTCCTCCGCGACGAACGGAATAAACGGCTGCAGCAGGCGGATGAGCGTGTCGAGGACGTTCACAAGCACACGCTGCGCGGCAGGCTTGAGCTCGGCATCGCGGAACCGGGGTTTGAGCATTTCGACGTACCAGTCGCAGAACTCGTTCCAGACGAAGTCGCGGATGGTGCGCGTCGCGCCGTCGAACTGGTAGCGGTCGAGCATCGTCGTCATTTCCGACGTGACGTTCGACAACCGCGAGAGAATCCAACGATCCTCGAGCTTGAGTTCGGAATCGGCAACCGGTCCGGGTGTGTAACCCTCCAGGTTGATCATCGCGAAGCGCGCCGCGTTCCACAGCTTGTTGCAGAAGTTGCGGCCGTACTCGAAACGCTCGCTGACGACGCGGGCCACCGGCTCTCCCTCATCGGGGTCGAACCAGGGGCTCGAATACTGCGACTGCTTCTTGCACTTCGGGCAGGTCACGCGCGGCTTCTTGCCCCCCGCGGGAATCGCCTTCTGATGCTCGAGCGTCTGCGGAATGACCGTGCTGCAGTGCGGGCATTCGTATCCCACCGGAAGCCGCACGTCCTGCGATTCGCCGGCGATCGACGAAATGGTGAACCGCACGGCGTCAGTGCCGTACTTGTCGATCAGATCCATCGGGTCGACGCCGTTCCCCTTCGATTTCGACATCGTCTGCCCGAACCCGTCGAGAATCTTCGGGTGAATGCAGACGTGGCGGAACGGGACGTCTCCCATGTTGTAGAGGCCGGTCAGCACC
>JBFWWA010000629.1:0-3232 GCA_050246455.1 Planctomycetaceae bacterium | reverse complement strand
TCCGTAGTACCAGAGGGGATCTCCCATCGAGATGTAGAGATCTCCTTCCGGCCCCCAGGCCAGACCATGAAAACATTGATGGACGTGCCCCTGCGGAACACCCCAGACAATCCGCTTCGGCTCGATTTTCTCCCGGCTCGTGACTGCGCCCGGCAGGATGTAGAGCGCGTTGAGCGTCAAAGCGTAAAGATCGTGTCCGCGAATCTCGATGTCGTAAACCCACGAGTCGGCCGGAAACCGGTACAGTTCCTTTCGCGGCGCGTACGAGCCGTCCGGCTCCACATCGTACGCAAAGAGCGCTTCGCGCCCGCCGACAAACAGGCGCCCTTCACTGTCGGCCCGCACCGAAAGGAACGACTCCTTCGGTGAGGTGTCGATGCGGATCACTTTCAGATCAGGGTCGGCCGCCTTGTAGTCGAGCTTCTCAGGATCATCCCCCCGCACTCCTGTGCCAATGCCGAGCGCGAGACACGAAATCAACAGAATGACACGGCGGGCGCGCGGGTTTCGGGGCATGTCTGTTCCGGATGGCTGAATGTCAGGAATCGGAATTGTCAGAGATCGAATCTTCAATACGGGGACCGACCGCAGGAGTCAATCACCAGATTCCGCGCGAAGGCAGGAGCAACTCGTCGGCAGTTCGCATTACGCGAACAGGTCGACGATCGGCCGGCCGCTGCTGAGGGGATGCGGGCGGTTGAGACCGTCGTACATGAGACCTTCCGGATTCATGCCGAGCGCGTGAAAGATCGTGGCGGAGATGTCCGGCGGACCGACCGGCCGCGAAGTCGGGAATGCGCCGATCCTGTCGGACGCGCCGACGACCGTTCCTCCGGAAACTCCGCCTCCGGCGAAGACCACCGATCCGCAATGTCCCCAATGATCGCGCCCGCCGTCGGAATTCACGCGCGGAGTTCGACCGAACTCCCCCATCGTGACGACGAGCGTTTCGTCAAGCAGGCCACGCTCTGCGAGATCGTCAATCAATACCGACAACCCGCGATCGAGCATCGGCAACAGCTCTTTCTCGAGGCACTCGAAGTTCTTCTTGTGCGTGTCCCAGCCATCGCATTTCGTCATGTGATTGAAATGGACCCCGACGAACGAAACCCCCCGCTCGACCAGCCTCCGGGCAAGCAGCAGACTCTGCCCGAAGCGGTCGCGGCCGTACTTCTCGCGAAGTGCAGCGGGTTCGGTATCGAGTGAGAAGAGCCCTTCCGTCGGCGTTGTGCGCGTCAAACTCAGCGCCGTGCGGCGTGTCGTCGAATACTCGTCCGCCCGGTACGATCCGGAGAGGCGCGTCGCGGAATCGGATTCGAGCACTCCGAGCAGCTGCTTCCGTCCGACGAACCGTTGGGCCGAAACCTCCGCCGGCAGGTCGAGCGATGTGATCGGCTTCGACGGATCATCGTTGATCGGAAGTGGATCGAACTTCGGTCCGAGAAAGCCGGCACGCCCCCCTCCGGCGACCAGCTCGGGAGACATTCGGACCGAGACTTCCGGGATGGCCACGTAGCCCGGCACGTTCGGATCGCGATGTTTGTATTTCGCGACAATCGCCCCCATGTGCGGATCGTCGGTGCGTGTCGGCGGCAGCACGGTGTTCGCCCCGAGCGGCACCGAGGAAATCCGCCCGGTGAGGGTGTAATACATCATGAACGGATGGTCGTGATTGTCGTGCGACAACGACCGGAGAACCGCAAACCGATGCGCCTGCTGCGAAAGGCGCGGCAACTGGTCCGTGAAAAACGTTCCCGGCACAGACGTCGAGACCGGTCGAAAGGGACCACGAATTTCCGCCGGGGCTTCCGGTTTCGGATCCCACATGTCGATGTGCGGGGGGCCGCCGACGAGATAAACGAGGATGCAGCTCTTCGCCGCGCCCGATCGAGCAGTTCCCGAATTCGCGGCACGGGCGACCGAACCGAGTCCGGCGTTCACGGCCAGTCCGCAGGCGCCCGCGCGGAGGAAATCGCGTCGTTCAATTCGCGCAGGATCTCGCTGCACTTTGCGGACTCCATCAGCGCCGGCACAGGCCGCAGCAACCCCACGGTGACTCCGGCTCGCTATCAGTTTATCAGTCCCGCGAACCGCCGCAATAACGAGACTGTAAAACCGGCTTAGCAGATGCCGGGGTGCGTGTGCGGCGGGTGGCGGCCCGTTCGCCCTGGGAGTATGTTGGCTGCAGGCCTTACCGAGGGGACGACGAGGATTCTCATGCGAATTCGATCTGGATTCATTGCATTGTCCATCGTCTGCGCAGCGACTCCGTTTGCGACGGTTCGCGCCGATGAAAAACCTCCGCTCGCCAGCAGGATCGCCGGTCATCCGCGTCTTTACTTCACTGCGGAAGAACTGCCGAAACTCCGCGCGTTGAAATCGACCGGCGTTCACGCACGGATCTGGGCGAACCTCAGGAAGTCGGCCGACTGGTGCGCTGCACAGCCTCCGCGACAGCAGTGGATTGCGCCGATCGCGAACGACCCGCAGTACGAGAACCTGTACGACCGCTTCTACGCCGCAATGCACGACATGGCGGTTGTCGAGCATCTTGCGTTCGCTTCCGTACTTTCCGATCCGGCGGATGATCCGTACTTTGAGCCGGCGCGGGGCTGGGCGCTCGCGGCCGCGCGCGTCTGGAAGCATGAAGGAGATGACAAGGCGGATGCCGGCAAGGCCTACGCGGTGCTGCGCGTCATGAAGTCGCTCGCCGTCAGTTACGATCTGCTTCACGACCGATTGAGCGAGCCGGAACGGCAGGAGATCCGCGACTGTCTGGTCGCCGTCGGCCGGCAGTATTTCGACTTCTTCCAGGAACCGGTGAACGCCGGCGCGGGTTACAACAAGCATCACGGCAGCGTGGATGCCGCACCGTTCGGAGTCGTCGCGCTCGCGCTGCTCGGCGAAGTTCCCGAAGCGGCGCAATGGCTCGATCAGATGGTTCGAAAGCATACCGATTATCTGCTCGACCACGGACTCACAGAAAGCGGCACCAATGACCAGTCGTCGAACTTCTGGGCTTCGACGCTGCACTATCGCATCTTCTTCCTTGATGCGCTGCGGCGCGTGACGGGGCGGAATCTCCTCGAAGAATTTCCGCGGGCGCTGCCGGGCCGCATCGCGCTCGCCGCGATCGCAGGAACGCATCCGGCCGATCTCACGCACAACGAGTTCCATCGGTCGGTCCTGTTCGGGCCCTGTTACGGGCAGCTCGACTACTGGTCGCCGGTGC
>JBFWWA010000628.1:0-3234 GCA_050246455.1 Planctomycetaceae bacterium | reverse complement strand
TCAGTACTTCCAAGATTCGCTGATCGCACAACAGTGGATTTTACAACGGGTTGCGACGCGGCACTCTGATTGAGGCTGGTTGCATGCAATCGTCGATCGAACCCGGAGCCCGACGGGAGTTCGCAATTGCCGTGTTTTATTGGGGCGATCGTTCAGAGGCCGTTCGCTGCGTTGAATCCGTGGATTTTGATTAAATCGGAGTCCGGGTTTTAGGCGTCAGAACTTCCATCGCTGCAAGATGTTGCATTCCGAACAAATCTTGGAAGTACTGAGGAATGTCTGTGCTCCGGAAGACGTTCCAGGGCAGGACGACCACCCGTCGCCGCATTTTTTGGAGCACAGACATTCTTGTCTGTGCAATTCGTGAGTCGGTGGCCGATCGGCACAGACAGGAATGTCTGTGCTCCGGAAGACGTTCGTTGCGTGTTGCGCTATTCCTCTTGCGGCGGGCTCGGTTCGACTTCGAGCATGAGGCGTTTGACGAGGATCGTGGCGTAGGAGCCGCGCGGCAGGTCGAACTTGAGAATCAGCTTCTGCCGTTCCCGATGGAGCTCATCGGGCGCAGCTTCGGCCGCATGGTTCATCGGCTGGTAGATCGCGCTCCGGCTGCCGCGCGAGAAGAAGCTGTCACGCGGGTACTTCACGCGCAGTGTGCGCACTTCCAAGCCGTATTCCGCGGCGATCCGCTCATACAACTCCTTTTGCGGACCCTCTTCGAGTTTCTCGCGCGCCGTCGGAAGGGGAAGTTCCATTTCCGACAGAGCGGTGCGAAGCGCCGGCTCGACGTCGCGAAAGAAAACGACCGTTGCGGTGCCGATTTCGCTCTCGATCAGCGTCGAGGGGGGACAGCTGGCGCGCAGCGTCTCGGCCAGAATCCGATTCCAGAGATGACTTTGAAATGCGGAAAGGAACATCCGGCGCGATTCGGCCGGGATGCGCGTGACCGCTGTGCGAAAATCGGTCGGCCTCCCCGCCAGATGCTGCACGACCGCACGTCGGACTTCGTCCTTGATGCCGGGAACGCAGGCGTCCCAATTCCCCCAATGCTGCCGGAGCAGGCTCTTTTCGTCCTTGTCCCTCGGTCGGTCGTGGACGTTTTCTTCGGCGATGGCGAGCCACAATGTTCTCTCGAAATCGCCGCTGCACCAGGGGCGGGCGACGAAATCGCCGGAGAGGCCGACCGAGCCGAAGCGCTGATCGTCAAAATAATTCGGAAGGCCGTCGAGCATGGCTGCGGCGAATGCGTTTTTCGCTTTGTCCGCTTCGTCGGTCGTCATGTCGCGGAGCACGACCTGGAACCGGTTGGCGTCAATGCTGGCCGATTCAAAGGAGCGCGGAGTCTGCCCGAGGTAGACGAGCCGGATGTTTTCCTGTGTCAGATTCTTCCGCGGTCCGCGCCAGACCGTGAGGTACTGCTCGGTGACGGCGTGACGGTCTTTAAGCCCGCCGAACGCGACATGCTCGCGCATCAGCTTCCATTGGCGACCGATGGCGGTCACCGCTTCGGGCGTGCCGAGCGAACGCTTCGTCAGTCGATAGAGTGCGAACTCGCCGCGGCCAGTTTCCGGCTGCGCGAGCTCATCAACGTGGAAGTCTTCCGGGACGCAGCGAAGTTTCATCGAGGTTGCGCGTGGTGTGAAGTTGCGGAATTGTTGTTCGGCCGTCTCTCAAAACTGTTCGCGTGCGGAGGCGAACGCGTTTGCGACGTCGCGGATCAGAGTGCGCCAAACGGTGGAACGGCTGACCCACTTCTGATTGAGCTCGAGCTCGATGCCGAGATAGTCGGGCTCCGAGTATCGCTTCCGGAGAGCGGTCGTGAAACCGTCCGACACGCCGCGGTACGGATAATTGCGTCGAACAGCGAGATCGGGACGAAGCCGGGCGATCGCGCCGGCCCACAATCTGCAAAGGCGGGATTCAGACGGGCGGCGCGGATCGTACAGGAGTCCGACGTCGGCCCGGCGTTTCTGGCCGTGCAGGACCGGCGTGAAGGTGTGCATTGAAAGATGAACGACCCGCACGCCGCGGCGAAATCCGTCGTCGATCCGTGATATGACGTTTGCGCGGTGCGGCTCGTAGTACGTTGCGACAAGCTTTCGTCGCTCCTCGACACCAAGTTGCGACGACCATTCGGAAAAGAGGGAGGGGTGCCCGAGCGAACGGTTGACCTCGACGAGGAGCCGCGAGGTTTTCGTAACGACGAGGGGTGCGCCGAACGCGCGCGAGAAGTGCTTGCCGATTTCGTGCGAACCGAGGTCATAGCCCCGATGGCTTGCGAGAACTTCCTCGGCGCCGCGAAAGAGTTTCCGGTACGCCGCGGGGATCTGGTTTCCGGCATGTTCGCAGCTGACGACGATCTTGAGCGGCCGGTCGTTCGTTCTTGCGTTCATGCTTCGACCGTGCTGGCTGGCGCATTTCGACAGTGGTTACTGCCGGGAGGAGGAGAACATTCGTCCGGCGGCGAGCGAATCGCAGAGTTCCTGATAGACGCGTGCGATGGCATCGCGCGAGGGATTCGCTCCAAGTCCGTTTGCAATGCGGCGCGAGAGTGAACCTTGCTGGAGGATGACGTCGAGAGCTTGCCGGCTCGAGCTGCTGACCGAGTCATTCGGCAATGAGGACTCGCGCAGGTGCGACCAGAGTTCCCGGGTCGTGCAGCGTGCGCCGTTCGTCCATCCAAAGAGCGCGAGGTAAGCCGGGTCTTCGATCGTCGCATTGTCGGCATCGCGAATGGACGCAAGCAGGATCGAAGCGAGTGCATCGGTCGAGATTTCCTGCTGTCGCTTGATCGGCTGCCAACGTTCTGCGATGAGCTGCTGCAGGACGGCGGTCACGATTTCGCAGATGGCGAGATCCGCGTGCGGGCATTCCTGCACGTCGAGGACGCGGATTTCGATGGTGTTTCGTTCGAACCGCGCGATCGCGCCGCGCGCATTGAGCCACTCATGCTGCAGTACACCCTCGGGATCGAGCGGGGCGATGTCGCGGTAGATCTTTCCCAGCAGTTCCTGCTCGTAGCTCTGCTGCGTGAAGACCGGTTCCGGGACGACCTGTCCGCTGACTGAAGGGACGCGGCGGGCGTTGCTTCGGTAAACGTCGAGCCGCGTATCGAGCAGGCCGGTGAGTCGTTCGTCGCAGAGGGGGGAACTCGCGGCGAGGGCGGGGAGGATCGGCAGCAAAAGTCGAATGGCGGCGTGCAGCCGGCCGAACTCGTCGTCATTGGCGAAGGGGAGA
>JBFWWA010000627.1:0-3235 GCA_050246455.1 Planctomycetaceae bacterium | reverse complement strand
ATTCCGCTGGTCGCGGAGGCGGAAAGCAAAAGCAGCATCGGGCGCAACCGTTTGCCGCGGAAACGGGAAACGTGCGCGAAAACGTCGGTGACATACGGGTTGGCGCTTTCGAGCTCGGCGTGAAACTGGGTTTCCACCTCGAGGAGATCTCTCCCCAGAAGCTTCTCGACCCGTGCCAATAACTCTTGTCCTGCCAGATCCCGACTCATTCGTTCAGCTTTCGTGCGTCTCGTGTTGCAGTTCGCGGCGAAAATGTCCGCTCTTCCCGCCCGATTTCTCCACCAGACCGATCGGCCCGATCGTCATTCCGCGATCGACCGATTTGCACATATCGTAAATCGTGAGAGCCGCCACGCTCACCGCGGTGAGCGCCTCCATTTCAACACCCGTCCGTCCATGCAAACTGACCCGCGATTCCACTCGAACCGTCCGGTCGTCCACCGGCTCGATGTCGATCTCCACTGAGTCGATCCCGAGCGGATGGCAAAGTGGAATCAATTCCGCCGTCCGCTTCGTCGCTTGAATCCCCGCCAGCCGGGCCACTTCAAAGACGTTTCCCTTCTCCACATTGCGATCGAGAATTCGCCGCAATGTTTCCGGCAACATCGAGACATAACCCATCGCACGGGCCTGGCGGAACGTCGGCTCTTTCTGCCCGACGTCGACCATCCGGCTCGCCCCCTGGTCATCGAAAAGTGACAGTTGAGCAGCCAAATGTCGTCCAATTCCCGCGCGAAGCAAACTTCGACCGCTGCCACCGATCCGCCCCGAGGATGAACCGCAGACGACACGCCCCGCTTAACCAGCGAAAAAGACCGATCCAGCCGTTCCAGGAGTCCGCTTTTCGCTCGTTTTCGACCCTCTCGGAACGCTCTGCACTATAGTCCTGCCTGTGCGCGCGGACAACCCCGCCAAGTTTTCGGGGTGAGGAGCGGATTTTCCCGCAGGATGCATCGAGAATTACCGGAGCGACGCCACCCTCCAGGCGTCGCGAAAGGTCGCTTCAGCGCTCCGCCGTCGGCCTGGATTCCGCCGAGCTGGAATTCCCGGTCGCAAATCCGTCCCACTCGTAGAGCGCTGCGAGGGGGATCCCCTCACAACGAACCTCTTCCAGCAGCAGTCCGCGGAACTTCCCTTCCCGAATCGCGTCCGGCAGGTCGGCAAAGCGATGGAAGAAGAGCAGGTAACGGGTCTCGCGGACGTTGTTCGAGTCGAACGGCACGAGACGCACTTGATGTTTGCGGAGCAGGGGAGATTGTTCCAGCATGTCGAGCAGCTGGAAACGATGAAGGACCGGCACGACGTCGATCCGCGCTCCCTCCGGAACGACCTGCACGACTTCCTCGAGGAATTCTCGCGTGAGCGATTCGCCCCAGTAGGTCCGTTCGAATCCCAGCCGATCGGCGCCGCGCAAACCGCCGACTGCCAGGTTGTAGTAACTGAGGTGATTCGGGTTGTACGCAACGACACCGTAGCCTTGCAGCAACAGAAACAGAGTGATCAGCACGCATGCCGTTCGATGCGAAAGCTTCTGTTCCAGCCAGGACCACAACGAAGCCCCTCCTCGTCCGATCAGGAGCGCCCAGATCAGAAATGAAACGAGGAACAACCGCTCACCGTCGTACACCACGACGCTCGAATAGCTGAAAAGGGCAATCGGAAAAAGCATTCCCGCCAGGAGCGCCTGTTCCCGCGGCTCCTTCCACGCCGGCCGCGCACCGCATTGTACTCCCAGCAGTCCGAGCAGATGCAAACCGACAGGGACAGTCGTGGCGAACATCACTGCGGGAAAGTGCCACGGCACGTCGCGGTCCGCAAACTTCTGTCCGAGATACCAGACGTTGACGCCCATGCGGTCGGTCGTCCGTCCGAGGTATTCCAGAAAATGGTGGAGAGGGTCGAACCAAAGCCACGGCCAGCCCACAAAGAACACCGCAAGCCCGGCGAGTCCCCAGATCATCAGTGGCCGGATCGCCCGCATTCGCCAGTGGAACAATGCCCAGAGCGCCACCGCCGGGGGAATCAGAATTCCCTGAATCTTGGTGAGCATCGCGAAGCCGAAGAACGCCCCGGTTGCGGCCCACGTTCGCCAGGTGGGCCCCTCGGTGGTGGCCATGGAACCGAATGCCGAGGGCCAGCGCGACGCCACGACGAGAATTGCCGCCAGATACGCGAGTCCCGCAGTCGATTCGAGGGCCGCGATGTGCGCATGCCCGTAAACGCGAGGCATCAGAACCAACGCGATCGCTGCGACGACGCCACCACGAAAACCGTACCAGCGCGCTCCGGTCAGCCCGACGAGGTAAACGGTCAGGGCAAATGCCGCTGCGGAGCCGACCCGCGCGCAGGCGGTGACAAAGAACGTCTCGTGGTCGCGTGGAGGAACAATTGCCCTCGTGAGATGATGGAAGACTCCAAGCCACATGCGGCCGAGAGGGGGATGGTCCTTGAAATGGTAACCGAGCGGGGGACGCTGGTTGCCGAGCATTTTCTCATCGCCGTAGAGGTCGCGCAGGTTGATCGCGCCGAGCGCGAATGCCTTCCAGCCTTCGACGAGCCTGGCCCCCTCCTGGACGTTGAAGATTTCGTCGATCGTGAGCCCCGGCCCCTGAGGAGCGTCCGGGTAGTCTCCTGCGGGATCGATGGCCGAGACGACGGCCACGAATGCTGCGAGAGCGATGATCGCCGGAGCGAACCATTCACGTCGTGCGGCACTGTCGATGAAGGAGCGCATGGATGGAAGCCGGAAGGAGAGTCGGCGCGCAGCGAACCGACATAAAAAGCGAAAGCCGGCCGAGGCGGTTGCCTCGTGCCGGCGTTCGCAGATTCGATATTGCCTTTCCGCCCGCAGATCGGCGACTTCCACTCGCCTTCAGGGTGTTCCGCCGTGTTTGACACGCGGACGAAACACTCCTGACCCAGCCTCCCTCTTCGTGGAGAGCAAATTCCTTTTGCTTGCGGTCTGAATTTTTGCGGGACGAACCTGCCGCGGCATCATCCATGATACCGAACAGGGACTTCCCGTGGCAAATTCGCGATCAGGCAAGCTGCTTCTTGCGTCCGACGAGCGTACGGATACGCTCGGCAAGCAACGCACCGTCAAACGGCTTGCGGAAAGTGTCGTTGAACAACGTGCGGTCGTATCCGCTCGCGTTGTCGTCATCGCTCAACAGTCCGATGAGGACCGTTTCGAGATACTCGGAGTTCTTCTTGTGGTTCTGAGCAATCATCAGCG
>JBFWWA010000626.1:0-3246 GCA_050246455.1 Planctomycetaceae bacterium | reverse complement strand
GTTCTGCTACGGCCTCGCCAATGAAGCGGCAGGATTACCGGTCGCCGCATCGGTTGCCGAAGGGGCGGGGTTCGCCACGGCGGTCGCGTATCGTGTCGTCACCGTTCTCGTCGCAGCGATCGGTGCCGGATACTACCTGACGGCGCGAAAGCGGATCGACAGTGTGCGGGCGACGGAAGAAGCACTTAGCACGAGCGACGAAAAAAGCACAAAGATTTGAAGAACGATCTGCAAGGGCAATTGCATTCGGCCTTCCGCAGCCCGCTACTTCCCGATCGTCGGCGGTACATTCAACGTCGATTCCTCGACGGCCGCATTTCCCCGCGTAGAGACCAGGACCGATTCTTTACGGTTCCCCTCGACGCGGCAATTGCTGATGACCACATCAGAACTGCCCCCCACGGCAACTCCCGCGCGGCCGTTCTCCAGGCTCGAAACATTCTCGAGCGTCACCCCGCTGCAGTGATCCGGCGCGGAAATGCCGTCGATCCGAAAATGCTGGAACGTCAGGTTGCGGATGGTGACATTCCGCACTCGGTAGAGCGTCAGGCCGACGTCGCGATACGCGATGCGAAACGGCATGAGCGGCACGTATTCACGGGGCTTGGAATGGAAATAGATCGAGCCTCGGTAGACGCTCCACTTTCCTTCGGGAATCTCGGGCCGCGATGTTGCCTGCGCCGTTACCACGTGCTCCGGGAGTACTTGTCCGTTCAGGAGCAGCTGGAAGTAGCCTTTGCGCCGCGGCGTCAGTTTCCACAGATTATTGCCGACTTTCCGCCACCCGTCCGGAGCAACAGCGAGGGATCCATCGAAGATCGCGCCGTTCCCTTCAATCGTGAAGCGGAGATGTTCCATGCCGCTGTGACGGCGACCGTAAAGCTCGATGGCTTCGTCATACGGCTTATCGGTCTTCGCAATCGAGATGGTTCCCGACGTGGTGGCAATCTCGAGTGCACGCCGGATCGTCGCGACGGGACCGGTGTGCGGATCCGTTCTTTCGGAAGTCCGTCCGTCCGCTTGATCATCGCCGACGCGGTTGTTGACGTAGATCGTATCGGCCAGCGCCGGCGCTGACGTCACCGCAAAAATGGCGGCAATTGCCAGGTTCGCCGCAATGAACTTCGCGGAAATTGAGCGGGAATACGAAGCCGATCGCACCAGCATATTGCGCCTCCATGAAGGCGGGCTCCGTCCCGATTCTCGCGACCTTCTGCTGCAGGAAGTTAATTCTTGTCGTTCGCCACGAACCGCCGCTCGGCCGGACCGACGTAATTCACCGACGGGCGGATAATCTTGTTGTCGGACAGCTGTTCGAGAATATGCGCACACCACCCGACGATGCGGCTCGCGGCAAACACGCACGTAAACAGCTCACCCGGAATGCCCATGTAGTGCTGCAGGCTTGCGGAGTAGAAGTCGACGTTACAGTGCTTACCGATTGCGGGGGTGACGAGCTTCTCGATTTCGACCGACATCTCGAACCACTTCGGCTCCCCCTTCTCATTGCCCAGACGCCGTGAAAGCTCCTTGAGATGCTTCGCACGCGGGTCTTCAGTGTTGTAGACCGCGTGGCCGAAGCCCATGAACTTTCCTTTGTTCTCGCGGGTCGATTTCACCCACGGTGCGACCTTGTCGATGCTGCCGAGCGCGAGCAGGTTCTTGAGAACTTCAGTGTTCGCACCGCCGTGCAGCTTCCCCTTGAGCGCGCCGATCGCGCCGGTGACGGCCGAGTAGATGTCGGTCATCGTCGCAATGATCACTCGCGCCGCGAACGTGCTCGCATTGAAGCTGTGTTCGGCATGCAGGATCAGAATGAGATCCATCGCCTTGACTTCGTCGGGCGTCGGCACGCGATCATTCAGCATGTACATGAAGTTCGCGGCCAGGCCGAGTTCCTTCTTCGGAGCAACCGGTTCCTTCCCTTCGCGAACCCGCTTGATCGCAGCGACGAGAATCGACGTGAGCGCCGTGAGACGAATCGATTTCTCGTAGTTGCTTTCAAGGCTCTCATTTTCAGCGTCGGGATCCTGAGCGCCCGCGAGCGAAATGGCTGTCCGCAGCGCCGTCATCGTCGGCGTCTCTTTCGGCAGCGACTTGAGGAACGCGCACAGCTCCACTGGGAGCGTCATGTGCCGGTTGAGCCGTGCACGGAACTCGTCGAGCTGGAACGGCGTCGGCAGCTCTCCCTGAAACAGGAGATACGAAACTTCCTCGAATGTGCAGTTTTCGGCAAGGTCGTCGACGTTATAGCCGCGGTAGAGCAGCTTGCCGGTGGAACCGTCGACAAGACAGATGGAACTGTCGCCGGCGAGCACCCCTTTGAGTCCCTTCGCCACAACGGCGGAATCGGTTTCCGTCATCGGCATCGATCTCTCCACAGGATGTTTGTCGGTTTCCGGCGCGGGGTGAGCCGGCTGGAAAACGGGTCGACCCGTCGGCGGGCTGCCCGAAGGCAGCGACGGCACAGGGAGCCGACGCGACGGGAAAAGGAATGGCGACCGCGAAGGAGGCCTCTAATCAGCAGATATTGTACCGGACTTTTGAGCTGATTCCAACGGACCGCCGCCGATTCCGACCGGGATCTTCACACTCGATCCCCCATCTGTTTCACGATCATTTTTCGAAGCAAAAGTCGCTCAGTCCGCAGCATTTACCGCACTGGCACAACACGCGTTCGGGTGGCGAGACCGTGATGATTCTGCATGTCGGAACGGACACCGGCGGATTGTTATTTCTGCAAAAGACGAATCGCCCCCGGGCGACAACGCGCGGGGGCGGTCCTGAAGATTCATCGAGTTCGAGTGCGCCGAACTCGTCGCGCTGCGACACCCTTAAGCTGCCACTACCGGCGCGGGACGGGGTACGCGTCGACCGCGAGGTTCGAAATCCGTTTCCCCGGGAACGTAAACGCAACCGACGCGTCGCGGAATTCACGCAGCCGGATTACTTCCGGACCGCCGGTCGCGAGCAGCAGGTCTCCGTTGATCGCGACGGCCATCCCGTTGATCGTTCCCGTCGGCACGCGGAACACTGCGAGAGGTCCCTCGGATCGCATGTCGAAAATCGTTGCCGGCGAACCCGCACGGCCGAGAGTGGAGACGTACAGCTTCTGGCTGTGAAACGCGAACTGTCCCCACCAGTCGTTTCCAAGTTCGCGTTGACGAACGACAATTTCGCGAACAATCTGCCCGCTGACGAGATTCCGGGCCCGGAGCACGCCGTCAGCAAGGGGAGCCGAGTCGA